>JAGVZX010000076.1 GCA_018302185.1 Candidatus Woesearchaeota archaeon | reverse complement strand
AAAATAATGAATAGTGGACTTGGGCAATTGTATGAAGAACATTGCAATTTTCTGTTTGACCAATACATAGTAATTCTTGACAAGATGACTGCTTATTTTATGCAGAAATTTCCTAGGCCGCAAGAGATGAAGGAGAATATCTATGCATCAAAAGTTAAGGCAAGAGCTTTAGATGTTGCAAGATATGTATTGCCTGTTTCCACATTAACAAATCTGGGATTTTCTATCAATGCAAGAAGCTTAAGACATGCAATAAGCAAGATGCTAGGCCATCATCTGGATGAGATCAAAGAGATTGGCTTAGAAGTCAAAAATGCAGCTTTAAATGTTGCGTATAATCCTCAACAGACAAAAATAAATAATTTCCTAAATGAGATGAAAGCAAGCAATAATCCTGAACTAAAAGCTAAAGCAGATGAGATTTCAAAGCTTCTTTCATTGCAGGTAAAAGGGGCTCCGACTTTAATAAAACATACTGATCCTAAAGAGTATCTTCAAAAAATAAAACTGCTTTCAAAGGAATATACAGAAAGCATTGTAAGGTTCAATGATATGGATATTGAGAAGGAAATTAAAGATTCCGGAAAGGTATATGGCGTTGATTTTATAGATTCTGGAGAAGAAAAATTAAGCTATGAAGATGAGCTAATTGCGACCATCCTATATGAAAAATCTAGGTATTCATTCAGGCAGATATTAGATGTTGTCAGATCATTAAATGCAGAGAAGAAAAATGAGATAATTACTGCAGCTGGAAATTTAAGAGGGCAGTTTGACTGGTTTTCAAGGAATTATGAGATACCAGGAGGATTGATATTTGACACGTTTATGGACTATGGATGCTTTAGAGACATACAAAGGCATAGGTTATGCACGCAGATAAATCAGGAGCTTTCAATCGACCATGGATATTATGTGCCTAAAGAGATCGTTGAAGCAGGAGCTCAGGATGTTTTGCATGAGACACTTAAGAAGAACATTGAAGTTTACAATAAAATTTCTGCACAGTTTCCAGCAGAAGCGCAGTATGTTATTGCACTTGGATTCAAAAAAAGAACTTTATTTAAGATGAACTTAAGGGAATTAAACCATATCATTGAGCTAAGAAGCAAGCCAGGAGGCCATATCGCATACAGATGGCTGGCATATGAGATGTTTGAACAGGTAAAACAAAAGTATCCATTACTGATGCAGCATTCCAGGGTTATGCTGCCTGATTTCGAGAGGGATTTCTTTTTGAGATAAATATATATTAATTATCTATATACTTTTTTATGCAGCTACATCTAGGTTTCTACCTTTTGCATTTTTCTTATCTTCATTTTTCAAATGATCAAGAACTTCCCTAAATTCTTCCTGATGCCGTGATTTGATTCCAAGCAACTTTGCTATTTTTGTTTCGGTCTCTGCTATTTTAGCTTCTGTAAACCGAGGAGAACCACTCATTTGGTCATGTTGCATTTCCTTAAGCTGCTGAGGAGTTATACTAGCTAGCATTGCTTCTTGGTGATTCAGTAAAGCAACAAGCTCTGCCATCTCCTTATCTTCTCTCAACATTTCTCTTACTAGCCTCTTCATATCTTCAGTTGTAGCTATTGTTTCAGGCTTTGAACTAAATAAACCGCGAATTATTTTGCCAAATGTTACCATAGATAAAACCTCATTTCTTCTTGCAGATAAACATCATATGATCAAGCTGGAACGGATCTAATGCCTTATAATCGATAAGCTTCATCTCTCTCTCTAACAATCTTCTGACTTCCTCAAATATTATGCTTGGCCTTTTAGTGACATCAATGCTTCTTGCTTTGATTGCCAATAATGCATAACCATCAGGCTTTAGAAATAAATTGCAGTTTTTCAGGAAGATCTCTGTCTGGTTCTTTTGCGCAATATCCATGTAAACAACATCAACTGCTGAAATCCTATCAGCGTAAGTCTCTGGCTTGTTTGCATCTGCCAAAATTGGAGCAATATTTTTCCTGTCTTTTGAGAGGAATACTAAGTCTCTTACAACACGAGGAGCAAAATCCAAGCCAAATACAAACCCTTCACTACCTACAATATCGCTGACATGGCTTGGAGTTGTACCAGAGGATGCACCTAAATAAAGAACTATATCCCCAGGCTTGATGCCGATCTGGTTTATGTTCTTCAATATTGCTGCGCAAAGCTTGCTTTTTGAAGAATTCCATTCACGATATTCTATTGGGCCTTCTGTATGAAGATACTCGTCATAGACTTTCTTGCCTTTAACAAGGTTTTTAGTCAAAAGTATCCTTTTCCTGCCTACTTGCGTTTCAAATATACCTGGAAATTTTGTAGTTTGCATTTTTGTGATTATTTTTATTATTTTATTTAATTTTTTAGATTATATTTATTAGTTATATATTTGTAATAATATTATTTTATGTTTTAAGCCAGATCAGCTGAATTTCTTCTCTATCTCAGCCCTGAGCTTATCTCCAATAAATTCTCCTTTGTAATAATCAACTTTTGCTGCCAAGGCAAGCTTGTTTGCTAATGCTCTTGCAATTTTGCCTTTATCTTTCTGTTTTGCGCGAGATACAAATGGATGACTGATCAGTACACCATATTTAGGAGACCTTGCTCCGGTCTTTATGTGCCTGAACAATGCTTTCTCTGCACCTAAGATCTGTATCGTAGATGCAGGAAGAGCTGCTAGATGTTTTAAGCTCTTAGCATGCTCTAATAATTTTGCACCTATCAATGCTCCAGCAATCGCCTTAATATTTTTGCAATAAATGTCCATAAGATTCTCCAGATAATCTGTGTGCTTTTGCTTCAGTAAATAGAGTTCATGGATGGATCTTCCAAGATTCAGCATCGGCTCAATATCCTGTTTCTTTAAGTCTGCGCCAAGCAGATTCTCATCATGCTTGATTTCATTCAATAATTCCTGCTTTGTCTTGCTAAGTATAAGGTCAACAAACATCTCATGGCTTTCTATACTTCTAGAGAATTCTGGATTGTAAAGCTCGTACCATTCGCGCAAACGCTTTGAGAGTGTGTTTGCTACCTTATCAATCTCCTCGATGTTATTTATTGCTTGGATAATAAAATCATCTTCATTAACAGCTTGTTTGATCAAAGAAGCAGTAAGCGCCATGTTCTGCGAGTAAAAGTCAGAAAAATTGTTTTTTGATTTGAAAGAAAGTAGGATCTGCTGGAGTATTTTAGAGTTAGATTTTTCTAACAGCTGCGATGTTGTAAGTGCAAGCTTATGTGTTGCAATTAATTTTTTCTCAGTCTGTTGTCTTTTATTGCTGTTAGCATAATCTTCAAATGAACTGAACTTTATGCTGTCAACTACCTTAAACTGCTCGTCAAATACAAAACTACCTAACAAATTTGTGAATAAGTATTTAGTTGCCATTTTGTTGCGCTTTATTGCGGATAATTTCAGTATTGCTGGTTTTAAAATAGAGGGGAGTTTAAAAGTTTTACTAAGAAACAGAGTGTACCTTCAATATTTACAACGCAGCTGCCTCCACGCTGTTGGCACTGATATTGATTAGATTAAGAGTTGCTCCTCCTCTACGCACAGTATTGTTTTCGTGTTATGTGGTAAATCATTTCATTAGTTCATTGCATAGTTACTTGATGCCATTGCCCGTCGCAACTTAGCACAGAATTTAGATTTGTGCCAACTAAATTGGCTGTGGAGGCAGCTGCTGTGCATATACTAGTAAAGTTAATAAATAATGAGGATATACAGGTTTGATATAAATTGATATAAAATAACTAATCATTGTGGCATCATGATAATCATCTATGTAACATGCAAGAATAATAAAGAAGCAGAGAAGATAGCAAAGCATCTGCTGGACAAGAAGCTTATAGCATGCGCAAACATTGTCGGAAGCAAATCCATGTACCATTGGAAAGGAAAGCTTGAGAAACAGGATGAAGCAATCTTGCTATTAAAGACAACTGAAAGCAAATTTGAAAGCGTCAAAGAGAATGTGAAAAAGCTGCATAGCTATAAAGTCCCTTGCATACTTAAATTAAAAGCTGATGCAAATAGCGAGTATCTTGACTGGCTGCGCAAAGAAGTATGGGAATATTGAGTAATATTTCTGTGGTCACAAATTGGTCATAATGTTTATAAATAATCTCATTCTTTAGATTTTTTTTGATAAAGTAATTAATCTTTAATATAACTGTTTAATCTTTTGTGAGGAGAATATGGTCATACATTTATTGCAAGAAGAGCATATAAGGATAAAATGCATGTACTGCAAGGAAGATCTCTCAAAGAGAGAAGATTGGAGAAGCGAGTTTGCAGGGCACGAGCATTATAAATCAGTTACCTGCAACTGCGGTAAGGAAAGCTGGATAAGAGTCGGCTTCTCAGGCTCTGGGCATGATTTCTGGGATGGAAGTGCTAGCTGGATACTGCCAAACAACGCACCTAAGACTCAAGAAAATAAAAATACAGAGAGAAATGAAGAGGATCCTAGAGATAAAAATGTGATTGATCTGCAAGATAAAGAAGAGAATAACAAGAAGGCAAATGATAAAAAGACGCTTGAGGAAAGCATTTAGAAGATAATGTAAAGAATAAGATATCAAAATATTTCTTTTATCCTATGATTGTGCCTTTGAACTTCTTTCCAGCAAGAAAATTCTTAAAATTAACAAGATTAGTGCCGTTCATTATTATGACACGCAGCTTTAATCTAGCAGCTAATTTGCTTGCAACAGGATCAAAAGGAAGATTTGCTCCAGGCTTCCATTTAGAGCCAACTATCTTTTCCATCTGTTTCCATGACATCTGCTTTAATGGATTTGCGTCCCTGAATTTTCTAGGATCCTTGTCATAGACATAATCAATGTTTGTCAGATTTACAACTGTCTTTGCACGATATGTTCTTGCGAGCAACACAGCATCCTTATCTGAGCTGCAGTTTGGAAGCCAGCCAGAGCCAACAATGACTTTTTTTGATGTTGAGACTTTTTTTGTCGGATTGTCTATCACTTGTCCATATGCTTCTTTTGAGAATATCGTGCGAATAAGCTCTGCGTTCATCTTTGTTGCTTTTATTCCTATCCAGTCTAAGTCAAGATCAGAAACTTTTTTTGGCGCTAAGATTTTATTTGCTGCGTTTTGATAAACCCTGCAGACATGACCACCGCCTGCAACAATAACTGCGCGGTTTCCTGCTTTGATGTAATTAAGGATCAAGGTTCTAAACTTTTTTAGAAAATTTGTATTTACCTCTCCTGGGATTATTATTGAGCCGCCAAGGGATAATATGATTGTGTCTGACATTGTGCCTCTTTTAGTGAATTAGGGTTATTAGTTTCAGATGTTATATGATATTTAATTCTTTTAGTTTATAAACTTTTATATGCCGAGCCATTTGTAAAAGTTCATCTTTTCTTTTAACATTTTTATGGATAAGAAGGCAATCCAGATGTAGGTAGTTGCAACCAATGGGTACAATACAGATAATTCACCTGCTTTTAATGCAATTATGAACAATACTGTGCCGATGCCGTAAAAGAATAATGAGATTATGAGCTGAGGATTTTTTACAGGATGCCTTATGCACTGCCTGATATGCACAGAAACTTTCTTAAGCATGACTGCGCCATAGCTGCCGATAAAGCTTGCTAATAATACCACTAATATTGACCATAAAGGAGTTGCCATTTTTTTCCTCATATATTTTAGATTACTTCTGCGGGAATTACCTGTGATTTACTGCCATAGCCTATCACTGTGACACCGATTATTACACATATTATACCAAGCCATTTGAAAAGGTTAACTGGCTCATTGAAAAAATATGAGCTTGCAAACGTGACCCAGATATAGCTTGTTGCGATAATAGGATATAAGACAGAAAGCTCTCCGCCCTTTAATGCGATTATCAATAATGCTGCGCCTATTGCATACAAGCCTAAGCCAATTATGAGATTGTAGTTTGTTATCAATGAAAGGATATTGAACTGAAGAACATTTGCTCCTAGCTTATAGAATATCTGAGCAGATGTTGTTATAGCTGTACAGAATAAAACAAGCAATACTGCCCATGTTTTTGTTGCCATGGATGGATAGAATAAATTAAACGTATAAAAAGTTATGGGTAATGCTGCGTTGAATTAGATTTGATCAATTAGAAGAGGCGTTAATTCAAGTATTTGAAGATTGGTGTAAGGATTATTAATTAATTAGCATTAGAATTATTAATTTCCTTCCTTCATCAGTATCTCAAGGACTTTTGCAAATGCAGGACGTGCGATAAACACTCCCATCGTGATGCCTGCAAGTGTTGTAAGAGCAAAGCCTTTCAACAATCCTGCGCCTGCGAACAATAATGGCAGCATAGCGACAGAGACTGTAAGATATGCTCCTGAGATTATGGAGAATGCAGCTTTTAATTTCTCTTTCCAATTGATGAATCTTTCATGCCTTCTTGCAAGAGTCTCATCTGTAATGACAAC
>JAGVZX010000094.1 GCA_018302185.1 Candidatus Woesearchaeota archaeon | reverse complement strand
TACGCCAGAGGAAATAAATATTCTTAAGGAAATTGCAGAAATGATGAGAAGCAAAAATCCAATGTGGGGAATTTAAGAATTTATTTCAATAAAATGCCGGAATTAAAAATTTTAAATAACAAGGAAATAAAGGAAATCTATGAATTGATTGACAGGCAGTGGGGCGCAAGGATAAAGCTTGATTACGGCTTTTTGAGAAACAATAAAAGCAGGGTGTTTGTCATAAGCAAGGACATTGCAAGGATAGACACTTCAAAGCTGCGCCTCAATTCTGCAGGCATGTATTTCTGCGAAACTGGCGCAAAAGGCATAAGGCTCAGCATAGAAGGCTCGCAGATTATTGGCCCGAAGGCAGCAAAAAATGTTGCTGAATTGAATGAGGAAGAGGCAAAAAAATGGCTAAAAGGCGAGGATTTGGAAAAGGAATGCAAAGATTGCAGCGGGTTTGTAATTCTGAAGAATAAAAACGATTTTCTCGGGGCTGGGAAATATTCCAATGGGAAGATCCTTAATTACGTCGGGAAGACTAGGAGGATAAATGCTTTATAATTGTGCACCGGCCAAACGAAAATCTAATTCCATTTGCGAGGTTAATTCACCATACTCACTTAAAATATACTCTAAAGGAAGACTCCTTTTGGCTTTTATAGCCAAGACTTGCTGAATAATTTGGGCCATAATCCATTCATTAATCTCTCCAACTCTTATCGGCTGCCTTAATTCTTTGTCTTTAAACTGAGGGTTGGCATGCTGCTGCTCATTATCCGGCATCCATGCAACAACGCCGCCATTTAAAACTAATGTTAATATGGAGTATGTCTTGCCATTTATTGGTATTTGGTATTCCCCAGCGTAAGTACATGGATGTTGCGCAACATAAGGATGCTGTGGGACTTCCATTGCTTTGCAGAAACGCCTATCGTTTTTAAATCTTTCATTAAGAATTTGGAGGCAGCATCTGTGGGAAATTAAGCACACCTCTAATTGCAGATTCCATCCTTGCGTACATCCTAGGATGCTTCTTCTTGTACTCTTGCAGCTGCCGATCTCTTCTCACCCTGTAAAGCGGATGGCTGCTCCTATCAAAAAATTCGTCTAGAAAAAAGCCCGGCAGTGGAGTAATCTGGACTTGTAATGATTCTGTTGTAGCAAACTGCCTTGGCTTAAGCAAATACTCATGAGCCCTAAGGGCTTTCCCCTTTTTTGTCTCGGTATAGTCTTCTTTTCCAATGACCTCCCATATTGATGTTGGAGAATATACCAATCCTTCCATTAGTGTAAGCACACTCGATGAAGTGCCTATCAGCTTCACTCCAAAATAATCAGAGCCAAAATCCGCTTCATAAAATTTGCTTCTATCTTTTTGCTTTCTCGCAGTTTCCATAGCATCAAAAATCTTGAGGAGTATTTTATCTACAACCCTCTGCATTGATTTCCTTTTCTCCTGCCACCCCCATATTTGGTAAAAAGGGTAGCCTTGGTCGGGCTTATCTCTCAGGCGCAATGTTATTCCGTACTCGGGTATTGATTCAAGATGCCTGAATGGAGCATACATCTGCCTTATTTTTGTAGATTTTTTATGCTTCTCAACATTTTCGCGCCATTCATGGGTGTATCTGGCCATCCTGTACACATCAGCATCTATTCCTGTTTTTTGAGCCAGTTCGGCAATTTTTGAGTCATTTACTCCCTTCAAATTCCTTTGCCCTCTCCAAGCCTTTTTCAGCTGTTCAACAAAACTTTTAGGCCGGTGAGCAAGGGATACTCCAAGCTTTTCAAGCACATTATTTACTTCTTGATGTGAAAACTGATCCACTTGGCCGCTGATTTGGAATAATTCTGCTGCAAAGTCAGGAACCAGCCTTACGCCCTCGCCGACCTTATGGAACACTGATTCTGCCATCTTTCCTGTGTCATCCGGAGAAAAGAGCCCATGCTCATAGGGGTCAGCAACCAATACAAGTATCTCTGATATGGTTGCTGCCATTGGGTCGTCTGCTATTTCTTCTAATGGGCGCATTTTCTTTTTATTCTGTTGTTGAATTAACAAAAATTACTCCCTTTATCCCGACCTATAAGGCTTGCCTGAAAGTTTGAATCTGAGAGCATCAGTTAACCCGCCTATTGTAGCTAATCCAAATGCGCCTTTTTTCAGGTCCATTCTATTAATTTCTTCGTTACTAAATACCCCAAATAATTCCCGGAAGCCAACTACATCCTCAAATGTCTTTGCCATCCTGAATGCATCCTTGTCCAACTCGCCCCACCTCTTACTAAGCCTTCCTGCATAAGTTGTGTCGTGACGCCAGCCATTGCTTATAGGGCCGTATCCCGTTATTCTTTGGAAGAATTGCGGATCATCCGTCTTGCGTTTTTGCATATCTTCCTCAACTCCTTCTTTAAGATGTTTAATAATTCTTTCCCTGGAATATGAATTATGCAATTCACCAATTATTTCACCGCTTTCAGCAAGCAAATACTCCCTGGCAACGAGTACCATTCTCAAATACACATAATCATCTGGTTTTTTTTCCCTTTGCCTTACAATGCTCTTTCCGTATGTATTCAATGCAGAATTCAATGCATTTAACACCACAAAATTCCTGTAGAGTATGTTTAGGTTGTAAGGCCTGACCATATCGCGCCCGCGGAAGTCAATGTTCCCATACATTTCCTGAAGCCGCGCATCTTGCCTCAATCTGCCTTCTAATTCCCTTGCCTCGCTTCTTGTAAATCTTCGCGTTCTTTCCCTCGACAGTTCGATTCTGTCGCCATTTTTCACTAAAATCCTTTGTAATAGGTAGGTTACAGGCTCCTTGCCGCTGGCAGAAACCCCAAACGTGTCCATTAATTTCGCCTGCAGTGGGCCACCAACCCCCCTTCTGTATTCTTGTGCAGTATGCCTCTTATGGAGATAATAAACAGAGCTATGGAAGAAATTCTCTTCAGTATGCCTGGTAACCCAGTCCATTATTCCCAGCGCAATGGAGCCGCTCAGAATCAATTCATATTTTTCCTTATCGCCTAAGCCATTTGCTGCTAAATCTGATATAAACCTGTTTTGAAGGCTAAGTTCGTTCCTTACAAGCCCTGACCTGACTTCCTTGATGATTCTTACTTTTTCCCTCATTTCAGGCGACTCCGTCTTTAATTTCGGGTCATTCTCTAATGCAGCGCTTCTAACTTCCCTGAACTCACTGTACTGCTCTCTTAATTCTCTGAAACCCTCAACATCGTCATGCCTGAGTAAGCTGATTATAAACCCATAATCAACAATCTTTTGCGGCGGGACACCCAGCTCATTAGCTACCTTATCAGCAATTTCAAGATAAGTCTTGACCATGTCTATGGTGTGTGCTTCATGCGGCCCGCCCATGTCCCTGCTTACGCCTTTATGTATAGTTTTGCTTCTGCGATCAGAATAGTCTATAAGTGCTAATTGAGGCTCGCTGAAAAATTCTTTCGGAAAAAACCCCATATCAACCAAATAACCAAGCTCATAACCTGATGAAGACCTTACAACCATGTCTCCAGGAGGCTGGCCACTGCTGTCATTTGTACTCCCCCGAATACCAGCCAAACTAGGCACTAATGAAGATGCCCAATCAGAAAATTCCCTCACTGCATCCAGCGCTGTGCTTCTCATTATGGGAATAGAAACACCTCTTAGTAATCCTTCCAGATTCAATCCAAACACACCATTCATATCGATCTTTTCTCCGATTATCCAGTCCCCTGCCTATCTCCTCTTTTCCTTCTCAAGAACCTCGCTGCAACCCCCCTATTGGGCTGGTAATGCTTTATTGATTTAAAAATCTATCCCCTGAAATTACAAAGTCGATTATAAATCCGATTTTAAGGATAAAAAACTACATATTTTCAATAATAACGCTTACTTTGTTCTTTTTTTCCTTTAAAAAGCTTATTAAATCCCTATTTAAGTCAGAAGAGGATTTATTAGCCTTTATTCCAAATGTCCTTTCAGATGCGAAATCCGTTTTCCTGATTACGAATTCCTTGTTGCTGCCAAAGTTTGGATTGACATCAGCTGTTATTGTTTCATTGATTTTTCCGTATTTTTTATCATCTGGCGCAGGCTGGATTGTTATTAAAATGTTTTTATTTTCAGAATTTTTAATGAATTCATTCAGTTTGTCCAAGTCAAAGCCCGCATCAACTCCTATGATGCAGTCCCCGTTCAAAGTCACTTCCTTTTCTTTTGTGAACTCCAGTGTTGTCTTATGCGTTCCCAGAATGTTTGGATGGCCATAGGCATGAAATTTGTAAATCATTTTATGAATTAAAATCACTTAAGCAGGCTCTGCAGATAATCCTTCTTGAATTTGAATCCTTTCCTCTTCGCCAGCTTCTCTATTCCATTGACAAAATTGCTTCCGTACTGCGCAGCCTGCTTTTTTCTCCATGCAAATTCCTTTTTCAGCCCGATAAATTCAGCAGCCTCCCTCAAAATTATCTTCTTGTTTTCCTTGCCGAGCTTGAGCATCGGATGGATTGACATGGCAGTTTTTATCAGCTCCTTGTCAAGAAACGGCGCTCTTAATTCCAGCCCCAGATTTTTTGCAATTGCAAAATCCCTTGCCAGGTCCCGTTCCCACATATTCCTTAAGCCATTCCAGCATTCCCTGTGCAATGCTTCAAAATTGTTTTTTTGCAGAGCATCAAAGTGCCTTTGGTAGCCTGCGAATACCTCCTCGCTTCCTATGCCCCCAAAAAAAATATTGTTTCCATCCGTTAATGCAATTTTTCCTGCTGCGTACAGGACAGAGCCGACGCTTACTTTCACAATATCTGCATCATTCAATATCTTTATTGTATTTTTTACAATTGTTTCCAGCTCATCCAGACTTAAAATCTTATATTTGAAATTAAGCCCGTATTCTTCAGCAACCTTTTTAGCCCATGCAACGTCATCAGAATTCTCAATCCCAACAGTATAGCAGGTGAAATTGCATTTAAGCTGCTTTGCAATAAATGATACCAGTGAGCTGTCCACCCCGCCTGAAAGCAGGATTCCGAATTTTGGGGCAATTCTTTTTTTTATTGCATTGACTATTGCCCCAGCAAGCTCTCTTTTTGCCCTTTCATTGTTGGTTTCAAGGCTGTCAAAGCTGTTTTCCATGCCGGCTATGAATTTCACCCACATTTCCTGCGGGATAAGCCTGCCTTCCTTCACAATGCCCAAGACCTGAGTCATAATTTCAAGATATCTTATCTTTTTAAAAATATATTGGAATTGCTTTGACTACTCCTTCCGATACAGAGCTGATTGAAATGGGCTTTCCGGCATATGCACTTTAAGTATTCCAAAATCAAGAGGCTCAAGCGGCACATCAATTACTAAAGTTCTTCCACCGCCATTTGGCAACCGTTTTCCTCCCTCTATTCCATCAATTCCGGCATTAGCGTAAAATGCATAACATTCAAAACCACACCGTACTTAAAATCCCTTATGTGCGCCCTCCCCTTATCTGGCAGCTCGTGACCATCTTTTTTGCAGTTTTGCCTTGCTATATCATATAACTTTCTTATATTTTTTATGTCTCTCTTTGGCGAGCCAGTCAGCCCAGCCTCATCCATTAGATATTTATAAGCCCAGACATTGAGGAAAGGCTTGGGAAATTTTCTTCTTATAGCATCTATGTAACCGATGGCTCTTGCAGCTGTACCATGCCCATTCCCAAGAAACCTGTCAAGCTCTCCGCTGATTACATTATTATACACTTCGTCAGCAAATGCCACATATTTTGATTCGTCTGCATTTTTTCCATAATCCAGGTGCCCCAGTTTTTTCTCCATATAGCCATCCATCTCAACCTCTACAAACGCCTTTTTGATAGTTTTTCTCCTTACTAAACTCATCACACAATTAATGCCCTTAATATCTTCTGGCCGGATGCCATGTGCCATTGCCAGATTCTCAACATAAAACCTCATCCCATCAAAAAATGCCCCGTCTATTACAATCCCGTCATTCCACAAACTCCTTGGATTCTTAATATATATTCCAAGCTTTTCACTTATGTCGCTCTGGTCAGCGAATTCTTTTGTAACCTCTATTTCCGGCAATTTTGCCAATTCAGGCCTATGCTGTTTCAGTCCAACTCCTGTCTTGTCAACTGCCTGCACCTGCAGGTAACAGTAAGCAGCCTTGCCGCTTAGGTAATCCAGCCTTTCTGCAGCTTTTATCACCCAATACTGCACATCTTCTTCGCTATAACTTCCTTTTCTTTCTTGAAGCTCTTTTATGTGGGCATCTCTCTTCTCTTTCGGCATCTCAAGAATGCGCCTTACATGCCTTCTTATATTCATCAAAATGCCATAATCTTTCCTATGCCCTTTTAGTCGCATTAGCTCTTCGTCTGCATCAAGAAAATCCCAGTCATTAGGCATTACTACACTTCCATTCAGCCATTTCCTCACCCGGCTTTCACTCGGCATTTTCGCCGAAAATCTTTTGAAATACTCCAGAGAAGCCTTAACTAGAATCCCGCTGGCATCTTCTGAAAATCCATTTCCTCTGGCTTTAAGCAGCCTGCTTTCAAGGTCCTCCGCAGATTCCGAAATTTCCTCTCTTCTTACGAGCCCTTTTTCCAGAAGTGCCCTTACAAGCCTTACTCTTAAAATAGGAGTGTAATCACCTGCCCCGTTGCCAACAAAAAACCTGTCTTTCAAGCTTTTATAGAAATCATCCTTCATAAACTCTTTATCAAGGTAGTACAGGGCACTTTCTATGCCCTGCAAGGGAGCGACAAAAACCTCCTTTTCCCCCAATTCTGTAAAAGAGATAGCTTCATATATTGTGTCTGGAAGACCCCTGATTCTGGCAATTACTTTGGTATTTTCATCCGGTGTTCTGAGTATCCCCCTATCAGTAAGCACTTCTGTTAGTTCAAGCATTGATATCACTTTAAAGTAAAGAATTTACCTACAATTTATAAATATTCCCAATTTCATTTTTCTTCACAGGGAATAAACAAAAAACAAAATCTTAAATACTTTATCAAAGTCTTGATTCAAATGCCCAAAGAAACAATAAGCAAGGACGAGCAGGTTGGCTTTCACAAGGGGGCATTGACAACGCTTGCAAAGGAAAGGGAGGAGATGCTGAAGATACTGTCGATAGTCGAGCAGCTCATGCAGATGCACATAAAAAACCTTCAGGAGCTTGGAATTGACCTTCAGAAAACAGCCCAGCAGCCAAAAGTGAAAAAGCCGATAGAGGATTCTTTAAGGTAGGGCTTTAATTGTTAGGAATTCCCCATCGCTTGCGATGATTGGGTTTTTGTAAAACCAGTTATAGGAAATAACTTTAATTTTCGTATACATTTGTTATTTCCTAATAAGCAAATCACAATAAAAATATACGAATATTAGTGTGATTTGCTATAACAATACTCATCAGGGGAATTCATAACTTTAAAAATACCCCGCCGCTTGCGGCGAGTGGGATTTTTATTTGCTCATCCCGACAGCTTGTTGTAAACTTCCATCAATTCATCATAAGCCTCTTTTTTCTCTTTGTATTCCAGCCCAACATAAATCTTTCTTGCCCCCATATAGAGCTCCTTTGCCTTGGAGGCATCGCCGCTGTCAATGGCGCCTTTTGCCCCATGCAGGGCTTTGTAAAGCTCGTCAAGCTTTTCGCTCCTGCCTGTGATTTTTTTCCCAGCACTTTCTTCAGGCTTGTATTCTGACGGCCCTCTTTTGATTGCATTTCCCTTTTCCAGCAATCTGCTGATTATGCCATGCTTTTTCTTTGGAATTTCTTCTTCCCTGCCGCTCATTTCTTTTTCTTTTTTCCTGAACAAGCCCAGGCTCTTGATTGCCTCCTCTAATTCTTCTAACTCGCTTTCCGGCTTTTTCCCCTGCTCTGCCGGCTTCTCCTCTTTTATCTCTTTTCTTTTCTCTAATCTTCCAATCAGCCCTCCAAAGACGCTGGCTTTTTTTTCAGGAGCTGGCTTTTCTTCCTCAGCCGCTTTGCGCTCGGGCCCAGGCTTCCTGCTGAACAGCCTTTCAAACAGGCTGGGCTTTATGTCCTTTACAGGCTTTTCCCAGCTTTCCTCTTTTTTTATTTCCTGCTCAAGCAGTTTCAGCCCCTCTTCTGCTGCTGTTTTTTTCTTTGGCTCTTTTTTTCTCAGCTCTTCATAGTATCTTTCTGCCGCTTCAATGGCCGATTTCTGCTCCTGCTTTTCTTTCCCGCCCTCATGGACTTTTTCCCTGTATTTTGACACTAAGCTGCCTATCAAGCCCCATGGCCTTAATTCAGCCTTAAGCCCCGGCAGTTCTGATTCAATCTGCTGCCGCTCCTTTGCAAGGCTGCCAAGCTTCTGCATTGTTTCCTGCGTTTCATTTTCTTTTTGCAGCAGCTCTTTTTTTGCATCCCCTGCTTCAAGCAGCATCTGCTGCTTCCGGCTTCGCAAATCTGCAATCTCCTTATTCAGGCTGCTTTGTTTTTTATTTATCTCTTTCAGGCTTTTTTTGCAATCCTCCTCTATTCTGCCTTTTTCTTCAGCTGCCCTGCCTTCATGCCCCTTAATCTCCTCCTCAAGATTGTGCTCCTCTACCTTAAGCCTGGCTTTTATCTCGAGCCTTTTCCATCTTTCGATATTCTTCCTTTTATTTTGCGGCAGCTTTCCCAGCTCTTTCTCCAGCTCCTGCACCATGGCATTTTGCTTTGCTGCCAGCCCTGCCTTCATCTCCTTTATTTCTGATCCTTCGGCATTTTTTTCGCCTTCATGCCTTTTCTCCAATTCTCCAATCTGTGTTTTGCGCTTTTCAGCCAGCGAATTCTTCTGAAGGCTTAACTCCCTAATCTGCTGTGTTTTATTGGAAACCTCATCGTCTATCTTTTTTATTTCGGCATCAGGCGCGCTAATCTTTTCTGACAGCGCCTTTTTTTCTGACTCAAGCTTTGCCAATTCAGAATTCAATTGCTTTTCAGTTTCCCTGTTTTTATCAAGCCGGGCTTCAAGCTCTTTTATGCGCTTAAGCTTCTGCGCATTTATCTGCTCCTGCCTCTCGAATTCCTTCTGCCTCTTCTCCCCTTCCTCCTGCTTTCTTCTTTCTTCTTCAGCCCTTTGAATCTGCAGTTCATGCCCTTTCCTTAATTCTTCCCGCCTTCTTTGCTCTTCCTGCTTTCTCTTTTCTTCCTCAAGCCGCTTGCTTAGCTTTTTCCCTTCGCTTTCCTCTGCCTCAATTTCCCTCTGCCTTCTTGATTCCTCTTTCCTTTTTTCCTCCTCAGCACCCTGCCTTTCCAGCTCCTTCCCCCTTTTCTCAGCAATAGCGCGCTTTTCCTCCTCTATTCGCTCAGCCTCTTTCTGCTTTCTTGACTTCTCTTCTGCCCTGAGCTTTTCCCGCATTTTTTGCTCTTTTTGCAGCGCAGCCTGCTTTTTTTCTTCGGGAGTCTTGTACAGGCCGATTTTGTGGAAGAGTTCCCAGAATTTTTTCTTTCTCTCTTCTCTAATTATCTGCTTATCAAGCGCCTTTTGATTTCTTAATTCCTCTTTCCTTCTTTCCTCCTCAGCACCCTGCCTTTCCAGCTCTTCCCTGCTGCTTAATTCATCTTGTTTTCTCTGCCCTGCCAGTTTTCTCTCTTTCTCATCTTCCTTTCTCTCCGCCTCAATTTCTTTCTGCCTTTTTGCCTCTTCTTCGCCCCTGATATTTTCTTCACCCTCCCTTATCCTTGCGCTTTCTTCCCTCCACTCGCTGATTCTTGCCTTTATCCTCTCAAAAATACTTGGCTTTATAATTTCAGTTTTTTCTTTTTCTTTTGCCGGCAGCGCCGCCCTTCCTGCCAGCTTTTCATACAGGTAGGCTCCGATGAAGAAATAAAAGTATGCTGTCACTGCAAACAATAAAAGTATGGTCGCCAGTGAAAGCCCAAGGCAGAGCACGCTGTTTTTGCAGAACTGCACAAAGCTGGATTCAGACTCAGGCCCGACAACCTCAAAAAGGTAGCTTGCAGTCCCAGTCGAGTCTCCAAATCTTGTGCGCGACGCAAATACATACGGGCCCGGCTTAAGGTTTCTTGGAATTGATATTGTCTTGAAGAAGGAAGCCTGAGTTGTCACAACAACAGTCTCGCTTTCCGTGAGGATTGTGTTGCCGCTGATGTCCTTGACAAAATAATCCACATCAACGCTGCTTGATTCGATGCTTTGAAGGTTGAAAATTTTTACTTCAATTGTTACATCAGAGCCCTGCATCACCCTCCTCTCAATCGCAACAGGGTTAAGATTCATGTCAAAAAGCACGTTCTTTGTCTCAATCTCGGCAACCATCGGAATTGAGACAAAGAACGTGCTTTTTGACA
>JAGVZX010000010.1 GCA_018302185.1 Candidatus Woesearchaeota archaeon | reverse complement strand
TCAAATATCGGCGCAAAGGAAGCAGTGTTTCACTTTCCTTTAGCATTTGTAAATCCAGGAGATTATGTGCTGATGCCAAATCCAGGCTATCCACCATATGAAAGAGGAACAACATTCGCAGGAGGAAAAGCATATTTCATGAACCTGCTTGCAGAAAACAATTTTTTGCCAAAACTAGATGAGATTCCTGCAGAGATAGTAAAAAAATCAAAGATTCTCTGGCTCAATTATCCAAATAATCCAACAACTGCAGTTGCTACAAAGGAATTCTACAAGGAAGCGGTTGATTTTTGCCATGACAATAACATAATTCTTGCGAGCGATGAGCCATACACTGAAAATTATTACGATGAAAGAAACAAACCTCTTTCAGCTTTGAACATAAGTAAGGAAGGTGTTGTAGTATTCCAATCACTTTCAAAAAGAAGCAATATGACTTGTTACAGAGTAGGCTGGGTTGCTGGGGATGAAAACATAATTAGCGTTTTCAAGAAAGTAAAGACTAATATTGATTCAGGTACTTGCACATTCATCCAGGATTCTGCTATCGCAGCGTTAAGTGATGAAGTTCATGTTGAACAATTTAGAAGAGATTACAAGATAAAAAGAGATCTGATAATCCGTGCATTGACTTCAGCAGGTTTGGAAAACTGCGCGCCAAAAGGCACAATATACATTTGGCAGAAAATCCCTAAAGGGATGACAAGTGTTGAGTTTGCTAAAAAACTATTGCACAAAGATGTTGCAGTCGTCACAACACCTGGAAGCTGGATATCAAAGGAAGTCAACGGCATAAATCCAGGCGAAGGATATGTGAGGTTTGCTTTAGTTCCTACAATTGCAGAATGCAAGGTTGCAGCTGAAAGGCTGAGAAGATTAAGGTTTAAGTGAAAAGTTAAGGTTTCTAGTGATTTATTTTGCATATACCTTTATATATTTCTTAATTTTATTAATGATGTTATTTCATCATTAATTTTAAATTTATAAAAAAGAGGCAGATATGGTAAACTTCACTAATTTCGGATTCAATATATTTAAGAGATACAAGAACCTTCCGTTTGCTGCATTTTTCTTTTCTCGCGAGATAAGAAGGAATGTCTGGAGATTAAAAGAGCATATGCCAAGGCTTGAGGCAGATTTAGGTTCAATAAGCGCATTATCTGCTAACTTGAGAGGATACAAACAGATATTGCTAAAGTTTCATGCCGCACAGAAAATAAGCCATGATGATACAAGTATAAAGACAGATATGCAAAATATTGAGAGAGAGATGCAGCAGCTTGAAGGAAGATTCACTTATACACTTAATCAGCTAAGATCTAGTTTAACACAGTTTCTTGCAGAGCTGACAACCTGCTTCAAAAGCTCAGAGCTGATAGAGTACTCAGGAGATGCGATGATCTACCGTGGAGCAAAGATATTGCAAGCTACAAGAGCAAGAGCATTATCTGCATTGATAAGGATCTATACTACAGAAAAGCAAAGGCTTGAGAAAGAATTGCAAAAGCTATTGAAAAGAGAGAAGAGAGAGAAATATAGAGATAGAAATAAGACAGATTTCGCTCCAAAAATAGATGCAGTAAAAACTCGCATTGCGCAAAATCAGAAAGCATATGAAAGGCTCCAGGCATTGGTACATACTATGTTTAAAGAAGTTAACAACATCACTCAACCAATCTTGCAAGGATTGAGAGAAGAGGCAAAGGCCCAAGCCACACATAGGGCAGAGCCTATAACTGCTGCCAGAAGCAATGCAAATGACCAGTTATTGCGTGTAATCAAGATAGAAGGCAAAGATATAGGTGAGATATTAGGAAAAGAAAGCAGATTAAAATCAAGGATAAAGCATGCAAAGAATTATGAGGAATTTGAGCATGATTTTATTGAGCTTGCCAACTTATACACAGCAGATGTCCAGACAGCATACCATCTGATCGAAAAAGACAAGATAATAATCTATCGCTTGAATAGGATGTTTGAATTTGTTGAAAGAAGCGTTCGCGCATTAGAGCAAGGCAATTCCATCGAATCTGGTGAGAAAATACTTCAGCAGATAGAAAAAGACCTAGCTAAATCCCAAAAACATTACCAAGATATACTTAATGACATAGGCGATCAGGCAAGATTGCTTAGGAATGAGATAGGCAGCAATTTCAATGCGCTTGCAGCATAATGATTTTAGGATAATAAGTAATGACTGTTCTCAAAATTTATCTCTCTAAAAAATAAGCGAGAATAGAATAAAAATAATGTTGCAGAGATATTTTATATCCTGTCCTTTGGCAGCAATCTTCTTACTGTAATAGGTATAAGATTGTCGTTAAATTCTAGCTTTGCGATCTCTATAGGATTGTATCTTATGCGCTTGTAATCTTCTTCTGTTAGCTTCAACAAACTTGGAGCGCCCATTGATAATTGCAATGCTCTGCTTCCCAGAATCCTTGCTTTCTCATATTTGCTGTAGTGCACCTGTTCTACCTGTTTTTCTGCCATAATCAGTTAAATTCCCTATGTTATATATAAATATTATGCTAACTCCTATATATTTTACACAACAAGAGCAGTGGCGATTGCCATTATCTGACGAACACGATTCTAGGATAACCATGCCAATGTTGTGACGGGCAATGCGAACTATTGGCTATACGATAAACAAATGAGATAATTTACTGCATTACAAAGCTATTTCCCTACAAGTAGAGGAGGAGCAACTAATCAAGAATCTAAGCTAGTGTTCGTCGGCAGTCGCCACTGCTAACTTTTTAGTTATACCTAAAAACGATTCAAAACAATAACATTTAAATAAAAGAGTGCCCTAATATTCTTTAATACATTCAATTAATAAATGAGGGGGGATTTAGATGAAAAAACAATTTCTAGCGATATTTGTCGTTTTAGCACTATTTGCGAGCTTCTTGATTGCAGCATGCTCTGGGACACAGGTCGAGAAACTAGCAGATGCAAAAACTTCTGCTGTGCCAGAAACAGATATAACACCATCTGCATCAGATCCTGTTAAAGATGGCAAATGCGCGCCAAAAGATGCAACTGCTGCCTACCAAAAGTTAACAAGCAATGATAATGTTGTTGGAATTATAGGACCAACTTGCTCAGGTGAAGCTCTTGCAGTTTCTCCAATCTCAGCAGAAACAAAAACAATAACTGTCAGCAGCTCCGCAACATCACCAGATCTGACTGCAAAAGGCGGAGATTATTTCTTCAGGGTCGTGCCAAGCGATGCATTCCAGGGAAAGGTTGGAGCAAAGCTTGCAGCAGATAAAGGCAAGAAGAATGCAGGCATATTATACTTGAACAATGATTATGGTGTTGGCTTGGAAAAAGTCTTTAAAGCAGAGTTTGAAAGCTTAGGCGGAAAAGTTCTTGCTTCAGAGACATATGAACAGGATGCGACAGATTTCAGGACTCAGCTTACTAAATTGAAAGCACAGAATGTTGATGTGCTTTATTTTGTAGCATATCCATCAAGCGCAGGCCAGGCATTAAAGCAGGTAAAAGAGCTAGGCTTGAATGTGCTGATCGTAGCGTCTGAAGGCATAAATGCAAAAGAAGTTTTGGATGTGGCAGGAGCAGCAGCTGAAGGGGTTGTTATAACTGTGCCAAAGACAAACAAAGATGAGAATGCATTAAAATTTGCAGCTTCATTCAAGGCAAAGTATAACAAAGAACCTCAGATATATGTTCCTGAAACATACGACGCAGTCAAAGTACTTGCATGGGCCATAGGCAAAAGCGATGGTAGCAGAGAGAGCATCAAGAGCCAGCTCTATACATTAAAGGATTATAGTGGAGCAGCAGGCAAGATAAGCTTTGACAGCAACGGAGATGTCAGCAAGGAGTATGAAGTGCTGAGCGTTGTGAGTGGGAAGTTTGTCGCTGGATAAGGGCTTTGCCCTTATCAACCCATGGTCAGTTTCGCTTTGCTCAAATGCCCTAGTTTATTTTTTATTTTGTTTTATTATTAGCAATAATGAGGTACAAAAAATGGTAGAAAGAAAAACAACATATCCGATCGATGAGCAGTTTACAAGCAGATGGTCTCCGAGGGCAATGACTGGGGAAGAATTAGATGACAAACAACTGCTTGCATTATTCGAAGCAGCAAGATGGGCGCCTTCATCATATAACAACCAACCATGGCGTTTTCTCTATGCAAAAAGAAACACAAAACAATGGGATGATCTTTTTGGCTTGATGGTCGAGTTCAACCAGTCATGGGCAAAGGATGCTTCTGCTTTAGTTGTTGTTGTCTCAAAGAAAACATTTGACTTTAATGGGCAGCCTTGCGTAACACATTCATTTGACACAGGCGCTGCATGGATGAGCCTTGCTTTGCAAGCAACTAAGCAGGGTTTAGTTACACATGGCATGCAGGGATTTGATTATGACAAAGCAAAGAAAGTCCTAGCTATCGGAAGGCAAGGCAAAAAGGAAGATCTGCCTAAAGAGCTCCAGGAAAAAGAAGAGCTAAGTGACAGGAAGCCATTAGCTGAGATAGCTTGGGAAGGCGGCTTTAAGTGATAAAAAAGAGTTAGTTATTTTAATTTAATATCTATATACGTTCTTTTTATATCCGTTTTTCTTAATTTTGTCGTCTAATTTAAAAATAGATTGCTATTTTTATGCTAGTATGAGAACACCGCAACAGTCAGACCCTGCAGTCTTGGAATTTGGAGAAAGATTTCTTGAGTTTTTAATCGCTGCAGAGATAGTGAGCAGAGGCACAGGACCTGCTAAATTTCTAGGAGAAAATGACTTTCAAAATGTTTTGATTTTTGACTCATTTGTGCAAAAAGAAGATGAGCTCCCTGATATCTGGAGAGATAGTGGAATAGTATCAGCACGCCTGCTTGCGAAGACTCCTAAAAGTGAGAGGCACAGCAAATTTGAACATGACTATGCTTCAATTAGAAGAGAAGTGTGGAACAGATTCAGCAACCTTTATGATCTAGCATACCAAGCAGCTGATAGAATCAAGGATCCGTTAGTGAAAGAGATCAGGATCAGTGAACTTGAATCTGTAAAAGCAAATTATGAACTTGCAGGATTTACTCTTGGCTTATCTCAATCAACCCCTTTATTTATGCAATCACAGCTTGTAATTACAGGTGATTACCATGTTGAGACAGAAGACTCTTTGGATAGGTTAGCTGCTGAATTGTCAGATAAACTTTCAAGAAGAGGATTTCCTGGCAACTCGTTGCAGGAGCAGATGCTTGGGATGGAAGCTAGCACATATTTGCGGATAGAGCGAGTAGTTCCTGAATACAAAACCCTAATAGAAAAATTAAGAACAGTTACTACACAAATGCTAGGGATAGATGATAATGATTTTAGGGTAATAGTAAAAGCACTTCCAGAATCAGAGAATAAGACAGGCTCATTTGAATTTGAAGGCAATGGCAGGGCAGTAACTTCTATAAGAGAAAGCAGGACCACTACAAAAGCTAGGATAGCTTATGTAAGTGCGCATGAGATGGTGCATGGTATGCAACATCTTTTAATTGAACGTTATTTTAACAGGACAGGAGATAGATTTGCTGCTGCTGGCACAATGTGCACATCTAGTGTAATGTTTCTTGAAGGAGAAGCAGATATGGGCTATATAATATATAGGCCTGTAGTGATGCAGGTGCTTAACAATGATGCAGAATTATTAGACATAGTAGACATAGTAGTTACAGCAGATAGGCTAAAAAAAGCTACAATACATTATACATGTAGATTAGGATATCAAAGATTATTCCATGAGCATGCTGATCCTGAAGAAGTATTTAGAGAGATGGAAGCTATACATCTAAAATACGGAATGGATAAAGAAAGTGCCACAAAATTGGCAAGAGGCATAGTAAATGAAGATATTTTAAACAAGATAATGTTTTACAGACCATTTTATGGAGTTGCAAACAGAGTAGTGGAAAGAATTTTTTCTAGATTCCCGACTTTTGAGGATGCCATGATAGCATATAGGAGAGTAAGTTCTGAGATAGGCCCAATTACATTAAATGCTGCAAGTAAGATTCTAGTGCCTTGATTATATGATAGATTAATTTAATATTATTCAAATATATTCACTTCATCGCAACCTTTTTATACCAATTCTAGTATCCATAAATAAGTCAAATAGATATTATAAGCTTAATATAACCATTAATTTGCCAAAAGGGGGATTTGCATGAAAAAACAACAAAGTTCTATACAACAAGCTACTACTATTACAACAGCTGGTTCTAACAAATATGTTTATTCGTTTGATGAAGGCAATAAGGATATGAAAATGCTTCTTGGCGGCAAGGGCGCTGGTTTGGCTGAGATGACGAAGATTGGCATACCTGTTCCTCCTGGATTTACGATTACGACAGAAGTCTGCGAATTATACAATAAAAACAACAAAAAATATCCAAGTGAAGTAGATTCACAAGTGAGAGAAAAACTTGCGCAACTAGAAAGCAAAGTTGGAGCAAAATTCGGAGATAAAGACAATCCTTTGCTAGTTTCAGTTAGATCAGGAGCTGCAGTCTCGATGCCAGGTATGATGGATACTGTGTTGAATCTGGGATTGAATGATGAGACAGTCAAAGGCATAATTAAGAATACACAAAATGAGAGATTTGCATATGATGCATACAGAAGATTCATCCAGATGTTTGGTGACGTTGTTCTAGAAGTTGAGCACAATAAGTTTGAGCATGCTCTTCAACACATAAAAGATGCAAAGAAGGTCCACAATGACACTGACTTAGATGCAAACGACTTAAAACAATTAGTTTCAGATTATAAAAAGATAGTAAAGGAAGAGACTGGCAAAGAATTTCCAACTGATGTTCATGAGCAGCTTCAATTATCAATAAATGCTGTATTTGGCAGCTGGCAAAATCCAAGAGCGATAGCATATAGGAAGATTAATGACATCAAAGGATTAATAGGCACAGCAGTCAATGTCCAAGCTATGGTATTTGGAAACATGGGTGAAGATTCTGGCACAGGAGTTGCATTTACAAGAGATCCAAGCACTGGAGAGAAGATATTCTACGGCGAATTCTTAAGAAACGCGCAAGGAGAAGATGTGGTTGCTGGTATCAGGACACCGCAGCCAATAAAAGAATTAGCAAATGCATGGCCAGAAGTGTACAAACAGCTTGTAGGAGTTTACAAGACACTTGAGAGCCATTACAAAGATATGCAGGACATTGAATTTACAATCCAAAGAGGCAAATTATACCTATTACAGACAAGAAACGGAAAAAGGACAGCGCAAGCAGCAATAAGGATAGCAGTTGAGATGTTAGATGAGAAATTAATAGATGAGAAAACTGCAGTCATGAGAGTGCAACCTCAGCAGTTAGACCAATTATTACACAAGCAGCTTGATCCTATTGCAAAAAAAGATGCTCAGAAGACAGGCAAAGTTCTTGCAAAAGGATTGCCAGCATCGCCAGGCGCAGCTGTTGGCCAAGCTGTATTCGACGCAGCAAAAGCACATGCATGGGCAAAAGAAGGAAAAAAAGTTATCCTTGTCAGGACAGAAACTTCTCCTGAAGATATCGAGGGAATGCATGCATCACAAGGCATACTCACTTCCCGAGGAGGAATGACAAGCCATGCTGCAGTTGTAGGACGTGGGATGGGAAAATGCTGTGTAGTTGGCTGCAATGAGATAAAGGTCAATGAAGCTCAATGCATCTTTACTGTAACTATCCCTGCAATTGGAAGCAAACAATCTTTGCAACATACTATCAAAGAAGGAGATTTTATCACATTAGATGGCGCGACAGGTGAAGTGTTTGTCGGTAAATTAAATGTTGTAGAGCCAGAATTGACAAGCCACTTTGCAAAACTCATGGAATCTGCAGATAAGATAAGGAGATTGAAAGTAAGGACAAATGCAGACATCCCAAGAGATAGTGAAGTAGCAAGAAAGTTTGGTGCAGAAGGCATAGGATTGTGTAGGACAGAGCATATGTTCTTTGAGGCAGACAGGATAAGGGCAATGAGAGAGATGATCTTAGCTGATAACCTTGAAGGAAGAAAAAAGGCGCTTGCAAAATTACTGCCGATGCAGACTTCTGATTTTGTAGGATTGTTTAGAGTGATGAAAGGATATCCAGTTACGATAAGATTGATTGATCCGCCGTTGCATGAGTTTTTGCCGCAGGATGAAGAAGAGATAAAAGCGATCGCACAGGAGATTGATGTAAGCATTGCAAAATTAAAGGAAAAGATCTCTTCATTGCATGAGACAAATCCTATGTTAGGCCATCGCGGATGCAGATTGACAATCTCATATCCAGAGATTGCAGAGATGCAGACAGAAGCCATCATAAGCGCTGCTGCAAAAGTTATCAAGGAAGGCCAGAGCATAATCCCAGAGATAATGATACCTTTAGTCGGACATGTAAATGAGCTTAAGTATATGAGAGAAGTTGTTGATAAGAAAGCACAGGAGATTGTTGCTCGCGAAAAAGTTGATATGGAATATAAGATAGGAACTATGATTGAAGTTCCTAGAGGAGCATTGACTGCAGATGAAGTTGCAGAGCATGCTGATTTCTTCAGCTTTGGAACAAATGACCTTACACAGATGACATTTGGATTCTCAAGGGATGATGTAGGCAAATTTATCCCAGAATACATCGAGAAGAATCTGCTTGAGAAAGACCCATTTGAAGTCTTAGACCAAACAGGTGTCGGGCAGCTGATAAAGATTGCAGTTGAAAAAGGCAGAAAGACAAAGCATGGATTGAAGATAGGCATTTGCGGAGAGCATGGCGGTGAGCCTAGTTCTGTTGAATTTTGCCATAAGCTAGGTTTGGATTATGTGAGCTGTTCTCCATATAGGGTGCCTATTGCAAGATTGGCAGCTGCGCATGCTGTGCTGAAAGAAAGCAAATGATGATGAGTAAGAGATGAGATTAAAGCTACGATGGATTGCAGCAATTGAATTAGTTATTATTATAATTCTTATCTTCTTGTTGAGCATAAGTTTTTATGGCAAGCCTGCAGTAGAGGTGAATGAGAATAAAGGTGAAAATGCACTTGATGAGCTGGATACATTAAATTTTTCTTCAGGATTATTATCTCCAAGGATATATGCAGGAATTCTTGAGGCAAAAAGCTTCATGATATCTCATTTTTCTACTCTTCAGGATGCGATACAGCAGTACATAAATGATAACAATATTAGCGCTTCTGTATATGTTCAGAATCTCAGGAATGGCGCAGCCTTTGGGATCAATCAAAGAGAGGGTGTTTTTCCTGCAAGCATAAACAAACTTCCTATTGCTATATTGGTACTGCAGGATGTTGAAAAAGGAAAGCTTAATTTTACTACCCCTATCCTAATTGAAGAATCTCTCATCACAGAAACATCAGATCAGATATATAGAGAAAATTCTTATCTTCCGTTAAAGGATCTGCTTGAAAGGATGCTTAGTGAATCAGATAACACTGCTTACTATCATCTGTCAAATAAGATCGATGAACAGGACTTAAAATTATTGACAACATATTACGGCCTCGATGGAGAAGGCATATATACATGGAACAAGGAAAAATGGATGCATAACGCAAAACTAAGCCCAAGGCTTTTGGCGAACATATTCTCCAGCTTATATTTCTCTACAGTTCTTGAGCCCATGAATTCTGAATACCTTCTTACGCTCTTGACAAATACAAGCTTTGACATACATGGCATATCACATCTTCCTCAATCTATCACAATTTCGCAAAAATACGGTTATTATGATGTTGAGGGTATCAGTTTGCTTTCTGACTGCGGAATAATGTACATCAACCAGAGCAGGATTTTGTATTGCATTGCAATCAGAAATGCGGATAAGCAAAAGTCACTAAATGCCATAGGTGCCATGATAAACGCAATCTATTCATATGTCACACAGACAAGATCAACTCTTGATCTTTTTAAGAAGCAAGGATATATCAGTCCTCCTGCATCACCATGAATTACAGTTTCTTAATTAACTTAACTACTTTTAAGTACTAATAAAAACACAACCTTTAAAAAGAGCTAGGCATTACTTTGTCGTATGAAAACATGCCAAATGTGCCAAATAGATGTACCAAGCTTATCTCCGATGAGAAAGTGGTGCGTTGACTGCAGACGAAAGCTCGCAGTGATAAGAGCCAAAGAGAAGAAGATGAAGCTAAGGAAGCTGTTAAAGCATTAAGTGTTTTATTCTGTCTTCAGGTTATTTTCTTCAGAGAGTAGGTTTATTCTTAACAAGATTATAATTTTAGATAAATTCTCAAATAGCATTAATCTTACAGTTTGGATTTAAAGAAAAAATAGCAAAAATATGCAAATATCTATCCGATATAGCTCTGCGCAGCAGAATTTGCCTGGGACTTATCTTGCTTATCTGATTTATCAGTTTTATCGCCTTTCTTCTCTATATTGACTCTTGGCAAAGGTATTGGAGGTGGAAGATTGATGTCTTCAGACAGTATAAGCGCTTTTACATTGCATTTGTTCAATGCAGTATTAAGGACTTGCTGCATTACTTCTGGCTCTAATTTCTTGTTCTTTTTCCATGAAGCTGCTAATTCCTTGACCTTTTTAGGCTCATCTAAGAATAAGACTTCGCCAAGAATGTTTATAGTGCCGATATTTGGCTCATACTCAGTGGTAAACTCAAAATTGAATTTTAGCCCTTGCTGCTTGGCTTTTCCAAGAGCAAATTCCTTCTCTTCAACATCCTTGATTGCAATGTTGTTCTTGATATTTATATTTCCAGAAACATTATCTTTTCTTTCCAATGTTATCTTCCTGTAATTGCATCCTACGATCGGCATATGATCACCTTTTGTTTTTAGTAATATGATCCAAGCATATGAACCATAACTTATATAAGATTAAGTCAATTATATTTAAAGGTTTAGTTTAATTTTTATATTACATGGATTTTATTTGTTAACATGATGAAAAACGATATGAAATACAAGCTCATCTGCTTTGACTTAGACGGCACGATAATAGATGAGACTATTTTTATCTGGCAGACTTTGCACGATGCCCTTGGAAGCGACAAAAAGAAAAGAAAACAGTATGCAGAAGATTTTGTCAACAAAAAAATAACCTACAGGCAATGGGCAGAGCATGACTTAGAATTGTGGAGAGAAGTTGGCGCAACAAGAACAAAGATGATCCAAGCAACTGATGGATTAAGGCTGATGCCAGGCGCGCTTGAGACATTGAATGAGCTGAAGAGATTAAAAGAGAAAGCAAAAGAAGAAGGCAATTGCTTAAAGCTTGCAATCATATCTGGCAGCTTAAACATTGCTTTAGAGAAAGTTCTCCCAAATTACAAAGACTATTTCGATGATGTCTATATCAACCATCTTATCTTTGACGGCAAAGATGGAGAGAATCTTGCAGGCATAAGATCAACAACTTTTGATTTTGAGAACAAGGCAGATGCATTAAAAGAAATTGCTGCGAGAGAAAATATTCTATTGAGCGAATGCGTCTTTATAGGAGACCATGACAATGATATCCATGTTGCAGAGATTGCTGGATTGAGCATAGCATTTAACTGCAAATCTGAAAGGCTGGCGCAGATAGCAGATGTTGTTGTTGAGAAGAAGGATCTGAGAGAAATATTGAAGTATATATTGTAAAATTAAAAGAGACGGAATAAATTAATTATTTCTTATTCCCATAACTAGTTTGAATTTAATACAGATTAATATTCTAAAACTTTCTTAACTCCCCTATAAATCCTATAAGGATCAGGTGCATAATAATGCTCTGCCTTGGGAAGTGGAGGAATGATGTCAAAGCTTGTTACCCTGATGACAGGAGCCTGCAAGTCTGCCATTGAATTCTCAGTTATGATTGAGGAAATTTCTGAGCTCAAACCCAAAGTTCTAGGGGCTTCCTGCACAATTACAGCTCTGCCTGTCTTTTTGACAGATGCTAAAATTGCCTCTTTATCCATCGGCGAAACAGTCCTAAGGTCAATTATCTCTGGGAAAATCTCTTCTTTAGCAAGCAGCTCAGCAGCTTTTTCGCATTCCTTTACCATTGCGCCCCAACTTATTAGTGTGCAGTCCATGCCTTCTTGCACTATTCTTGCTTTGCCTATCGACACAGTGTATTCGCCTGCTTTACCGCTTTTATTTACATTTTGACTTTTATCCTTATTACTTTTATCAGCTTCTTTTTTATCCAACGTCTTTTTATCTCCCTCATCTATCGGCACTTCCTCTTTAAATGCGCGATAAAGTTTTGTTGGCTCTAAAAATAAGACTGGATCTGGATCCCTGATTGCAGAAAGCAATAATCCATATGCATCTGCTGCAGTTGAAGGAATCACAACTTTTAATCCAGGAGTATGGATGAAATAGGATTCTGTGCTTTCGCTGTGGTGCTCTAATGCTTTTATGCCGATGCCATACGGAGTCCTTATGACTAATGGGCAAGTGTATAGGCCACGGCTTCTTGTTCTCATCCTTGATGCATGGTTTATTATCTGGTTGATTGCAGGATAGATGAAACCAAAGAACTGGATTTCGCAGACAGGCTTTAATCCATTTATTGCCATGCCGATTGCGCTGCCTACTATGCCTGCTTCTGCAAGCGGAGTGTCAACAACTCTTTCTGCACCATATTTCTGCTGCAAACCTTCAGTCGCTCTAAATACTCCGCCTTCCTTACCAACATCTTCTCCCAATACAACAACAGAGCTGTCTCTAGACATCTCATAGAATAATGCTTTGTTTATCGCCTCGAGCATTGTTATTTTCATGGTAAATTGTTATTGTTTTTTAGGATTTATTAAGATTAATTTGTAAGGGGAAGATATTATTTCTTTATCCTAGCTTTTTTCTCATCCTGCACTTTCTTTAAGTATGCCTTCTGCTCAACTAATTGTGGTGTGAGCTGTGCAAATGTATTATCAAATATCTCATCAACTGTTGCAATAGGTGTTTTCTCTGCATCATCAACTGCCTTTTCAACTTCTTTATCAACAGCAGCAAGCAGTTTCTTTTCTTGATTGTCATCCCAGATCCCAATATTTTCCATGTACTTTTTTAATCTCATGACAGGGCAGCGCTGTTTCCAAAATTCAACTTCCTTTTCATCTCTGTATTTGGTAGGATCATCTGCCGTAGTGTGCGGTCCAAAACGATAAGTGACAGCTTCGATGAAATAAGACCCTTCTCCTCGTCTTGCTCGATCAGCTGCTTCTTTTGTTTCTGCATACACTGCAAATATATCATTGCCGTCTATCTGGATTCCTGGTAAACCATATGCAACTGCCTTCTGCGCAATTGTCCTTGATGCTGTCTGTATCTTTCTAGGAACAGAGATTGCCCATTGGTTGTTTTGGCAGTAGAAAATGACTGGCACTTTTAGCACTCCTGCAAAATTCATTGCTTCATGAAACTCACCTTCGCTTGTTGCTCCGTCGCCAAAATAGGTTATCGCAACATTTTTCTCTTTTCTGATTTTTGATGCCCAAGCAATGCCGACTGCATGCAAAGGATGGCTGCCTACAGGAACAGAGACAGGCAAGATTCTTGCATCTTTTGGCACTACACTGCCAGTTTCATGTCCCATATAATAGAGATAGAAATTTTTTAATGGCATTCCACGGACTAATGCCAATGCATGCTCCCTGAATGCAGGCACTACCCAATCTCCCTGCTGCAGAGCATATGCGCTTGCCACTTGTCCTTCCTGGCCATAGACTGGAGCAAATGTGCCAATCCTGCCCTGGCGCTGAAGATTCATAGCTTTCTGGTCAGCTGCCCTGCCTAGTACCATGTAATAATAGATCTTTTTCAGGTCATCGTTTGATAATTTTGGCATCAGATCTTTCCTTATTATTCTGCCATCTTTATCCATGACCTGCAACTGCTGTTCTCTTAATGGATTGAATTGTTCATGTAACATAAAATGATTCACCTACATACTCGTAAAAGCATCGACCATTAAATTATTTTCCCTACTCTCCTTTTGCCCAGGCAACTAAACTTTCATAGCTTGTTGCTCCGCAAATCCATTTGCTTGTTTTCTTGTTGAAAAAAAATGGAACACCGCCGCACATGCCTTTATCAACAGACTGCAATAGCTCAAGATTCTGCTCATTATGCCAGACTTCTAATCTTGCAACCTTAACTTTGTGCTCTTTCTCCAATTGGTCAACTAATGGATGCATATGCCTGCATGGAGGACATTCTTCGCCATAAAAGTCAAATAGGTAAGGCTCTTCAGAATTTTTATTCAGTTTCTTTGCCATCTTATAACACCTTTTTTTGTATTAGAGAGGAAGTATATTATTTAGTATTTAAATGTTTTTTATTCCTTAACCAAATTCCCTGAAATTAGGGAATGTTCCCTGAATCTAGAAATTAGGCTTTTAATCAGATTATTCATTTTCAAACAGCTCTTTCAATGCCTCAGCCAACTCATCATCCATCTCACTGCAATATCCATGGCAGCTGCTGTTAGCAAGAACAATAAGCTTCTTTGGCTCTGCTGCTTTGTTGAATGTGTCTTTTCCTGCAGCTATTGGAATTGTAGCATCTTTAGTTGCGTGGATGAAATATGCTTTTCTAGGCGCAATTTTGCTAACATAGAAATCTGGATCTATTGAATTCAAGTATCTTTGCGCATCATAATCTGGAGTTTTTTGTAAGCCATAGCCTGCTGTACTAATTGCTAAGACACCTTTAAAGCGTGGATCTTTCGCATCTTTTGAGTTTTCCTTGTCATAAATAGCTCCTGCAATTATCGCAGTTCTGCCGCCTAAGCTCTCTCCTGCAAATATCACATCCCGGACTTCAGGCATCTTCTCAAGGATTTTTGCTGCAAGCAATGTGTCATATATTGTCAAATGATTAACAGGTTCTTTGCCCTGCAGGAAAAGATAATAGTCATCCTGGATGCTGTTCAATCTGTTAGCTGAACCTCCATTTTTGCCAGTATCTCCTATGCCACGAACATCTGGAATCAGTACAACATAACCTGATTTTGCAAGGAATATACCTCTTGCTGCAGTATCTGTCCTTGTTTTTCCTGCAGCTGGCATAAAGACGATGCCGTTGACAGGTGTATTTTTTGTTGCATGTCTTGAGAGATAGAGATCTGCATAGATTTTTGTTCCTTTGCTTGCAAATGTGAGTATTTCTTTGGTGTATGAGCTATCTTGATAAGTCACTGTGCGAGTGAAGCTAGGGGTTCTTATTTTGTAATTTACAAATCCCTCTTCAGTCAGAAAATAGTTAGTTGATTCTTCGTATCTGAGGAAATAATCGTATCCATAATAAAGCAAAGCAGCTAACAAGATAATTGAGACTATTGATTTTAGCACGCTCTTTTTTATTTTCATTTGCCTGATAAAAACATCAAAATATATAAATCTTAGGCATTTAGAGAGAATTATAAATTGATTAATTGTAAAATAGGTAATGGGGGGTAAAATGAGCTTAATTCCAGCAATAGATAATTTGCGCAACCAAGATGGAAGCTTGGATGCAGACAAGATTGAGCAGATAATTCCCTATCACAGGCCATTTTTGCTAATTGAGAAGATATTGTTTCTGGACAAAAATAAATTAACTGCAGTCAAGCATTTGAACAAGGATGATTTCTTCTTTAATGGGCATTTCACGGATTTTCCAATAATGCCTGTGAGCATGATGATTGAAGGATTAGGGCAGGCAGCAACATTATTGATAAGGTATAATATCGAGCAGAATCTTCCAAAATATGTTCTTGCGCACAAGATACAGAGCCATAACGAATTAGAGGTACTTGCGCACAAGGCAAATGATCTTGTGCTAAATAAGCCAAGCTTTCCTGGCAATACTTTGCGATATGAGATCAATCTTGTTGAGATAGATGAGAGAAGAGCAACTTTGTTCGGAAGGATAATCAAAGAGACAAAAAAAATAGTTGATGGAAGTGAGAGGATTACTGATGAAGAGATTGGTCAAGTGAAATTAGTTTTTGGGATTGTAAATAGGAAAGAGTTTAGAAATAGGGGGCTTAAGAGATAACATGCCAATCGACCTATCAAAATCATTGGATGATTTATTAAAAGAGATGGAATGGGATAAAGATAAAGCTGCTGAAATAAGATTTGGAGATGTATCTGCTTTGAGGGCTAATGAATATGGGCATTTTAAATATGAGATTGGAGAACAACCTATTGTCCCTAGATCAGAGAGATTTGCGCAATTTATAGGCACTAAATATGATGCTGCATTATTTCTTGAATCAAGACTATTTCTTACTAAAAATCCTTTTTGGTACCTAGTGGAAAATGCTTGGATGTGGGGAAATGAAAAAGATGAATATAAGGCAATAGAGTTAGAATGTTATTTTGCACCAAAAGGATTTTTAATAGTAGTGAAAGACAGGGGTAAAGGTTTTGATGTTGCTGAAGTAGTTAGAAAACAAAACGCTGGCAAAAAGTATTTTCAAAATGGCGGAGGTGCATTTAGCCTTATGAAAAAAGAGCAGACATGCACCTACAGTTACAGCAAAAAAGGCAATGAAGCATATATCTTATGCTTAACTGCAAATGCGCAGAATGCTGATAAGACCAAAATTCTTCAAACATCATTATCTCCGGTTTATTTCCCTCAAATCTTAGATACACCTACAAATACTGAGGCAAAATCATGATACGCTGGCTATGTACTAAATGCAACTTGAAATGGATCCACCCAGTAGATGTCTGCATAAATTGCAATTCTAAGATTGAGAAACAGATTAGTATATTAGCTGATGCAAAATACACTATTGCAGGCTTTAGTGAGATAACAGTTCCTTCTACACTTCATCCAAGAGTGCCATATACTGTCCTGCTGCTTAAAGATAAACATGGCAATTTGATGCCGAAAAAAATAATGAGGAGATTTACGGATGCAGATATCGGCAAAGAGTTTGTATTTGAAAAGGGCGATGTTGCAATTATAAAAGTCAAATATGATTATTATGCAGCAATCTTAAACGCACTCTTGCTGTTACAAGATTTAGATTTAATTAGTTACAAAAACAAACGAATCCTTGTTCATGCAGAGCTTCTTGATGATAAAAAAGAGACGCTGGAAAAGAAGTCACAGCTTCAGATGGTTGATGCGATAAAACAGATATTTGAAAAAGATGCAGGCTGTATTGTAGATGTTAACAGCAAGAATGCTGATATTGCAGAATATAACCTAGTTATTGATGTTCCTTTCATGAGGGTTAATGCTCAGGTCATATCAGGAAAAAATAGCACATTGACCCTCGCAAATGCTATTTTTGCTCCCAATAAAGATGAACCAACGCACCTGAACATGATAATTGCAGCAAGAAATTTTGAAGATGTTAATAGTATTTTTGATATAATTACAACTGGCAAAGGTGAATTTAAATGCAAAATTGCTGGTGATGAATTAGAAGCTAATATCAGAGTAACTCAGGAAAATAATACCATTTGAGGGTAGAATAAAATGTTCATAAAATCTGCATCAATGACAAAGTTTGGAGCAAGCCTGAAGAGCGCGCATGAGCTAGCTTATGAAGCTGTAGTTTCTGCGCTGCAAAAAGCAGAGATGAAGATTAAAGATGTTGATTTGATTGTATCTGGGTATATTGATTTTACAAAGACTGGAGAAAGAAACAGGCATTTCAGCGCAATGCTTTCCTCAATACTAAAGACAAATGTCCCGATAATATGCACACCTACTGCATGCTGCTCTGGAGGGGTTACTATGTTTACTGCGAATAAGATTGGAAATAATGCAGAAAAAGGAAATAAAATAATAACTGATAATATTTCAAACATAAATAAGGAATTAGCTAAAAATAACGAATACAACAACATCCTTGTAGTTGGCGCAGAAAAATTAACTTCAACTTCAAATGCAGCAATCACAGATGAGATATTGATGGGTGCAGACATGGTTTGGGAGCAGTCTGAGGGACTTATTTTCCCTGCACAAAATGCTTTGCTTGCCCAGCAGCATATGCTGAAATATGGCACAACACAGGAAGATCTTGCACTGATCGCATTGAAGAACCACAACAATGCAAACCTAAATCCAAATGCAAGGTTTTTTGAGAAGAAACTGAATAAAGATGATTTTAACAATAATATTAAAAATCCGATGATTGCTTCTCCGCTCAGATTGTTGGATTGCAGCGTTAATGTAGATGGAGCTGCTGCTTGCATACTTTCTAATGATAAGACAGATATTGAAATTGTAGGAAGCGCATTTGCAACAGATGCCCTTCCATTGTTTGAAAGAGAATTACTTACCAATTTTAAGGCAACAAGAATTGCTGCAGAAAAAGCATATAATGAAGCAGGAATTACTGCTTTAGAGGTAGACTTTGCAGAGCTCCATGACGCATTCACTATAACAGAGCTTGTGAGCTATGAAGATCTTGGTTTTTGTGCAGAAGGCAAAGGAGGAGAGTTTATCAAAAGCAGTGCAGCGAATTTATCTGGGAAACTTCCTATCAATACATCTGGCGGCTTGAAAGCAAAAGGTCATCCTTTATCAGCAACTGGAGTTGCGCAGATTGTTGAGATTGTCGAGCAGTTTAGGGAACAAGCTGGGATAAATAATGGGAGAAATATCAAGAATTTTTCTGATAATAAGATGAAGTATGCTATTGCGCAGAACATTGGCGGAGCAGGCGGTTCAGTAACTGTGCATGTGCTGAAGAATAATAAAAATTAAGCGATATCTTTTTAAAGTAAACTTAAAATTCTTTAGTGTTATGTCAACTATCGCAGAAAAACCAAATAAAACAAGAATTGAGTTAAGAGAAGCAGCTAAGAGTGCACCAACAATAGACGCACTTATTAATATAGTGCCTGATAATTTTGTGCTTTATACAAGTGCACCTGTCACAGCTCCAGACAATGAAGGCAGTGCAGATAAGCCAGGATTATATGAACTTCTCACTGCAGCTGGAATGAGTTATGATAAAGAAGTTGGAGCTAAAATAGAAAATGGTAAGAAAGTTTCACCTGGAACGCATTTGATGAGAAATAGCTATACTGATAGGGTAAGATTGAGTAATGGGAATACACTCCAGATGAAAGTTAATCAAGTTGCTTCTTATAGGGCAATGAATAAAGAGATGCCTGAAGCAGCAGTTGGTGAAGATATAACAGATGCATTACTGGCACAAGGAATGGTGTCTAGAATGCACCTTACTGGACCGCTAAGATCTCCACTCTTATATGATATTGTAAGCAAGTTAGTTAATTCAGGTTATAATGTGATAATAAAGCCATCTGTTAGTGGTCAAGGTAATATATTTAAAAGTGTCCCTCGTGACACTAATCATTACCTTATCCAATTCTTACAGAATGGACAAACAACAAATACAAGATTGTTAGATGTAGTAAGAGAATGATTATTTATTAGCAACCAAAAGGATATTTCTATCAATAATTTTATAAAATTATGTTGCTTTAATCTAAAACATGCTGTTAAAAAACAAAACACAATTAAAAAATAAAGTCGCGTTAGTAACAGGCGCATCTAGAGGAATAGGAAGAGCGATTGCGCTAGCTCTTGCTGCAGAAGGTGCTAAAGTAGTTGTCAATTATAATAAATCAGAGAAAGAAGCTAGAGAGGTTGTTGAAGAGATTATTGAGATCAGTAAAAGAGCAAAAACAACAGATGACAGCATACTGGACAATGAAACAGACAATGCTGCAAATAAAACGCAAGCTATCGCTTTGCATGCAGATGTTTCTGATTATGATGAAGTAAAAGAGATGTTTGCGATTGTAGCTGAGAATTTTGGAAAGATAGACATTCTAGTCAATAATGCAGGGATTGTAAAAGACAGGACATTAAAGAAGATGTCATTGGAAGAATGGCATTCTGTAATAAACACTAATCTTAACGGTGTTTTCTATTGCTGCAAGGAAGCGATTGCTGAGAGAGATATGGATGATAAAAAAAGTGATGACAAGGATGATAAAGATAATAAGAATAACAGTAATGATGATAAAAATAATGACAGCATAATGAACGACAACGGCAGGATAATAAACATCGCTTCTATCCTTGGAACAGTAGGCAATTATGGGCAGACAAATTATTGTGCATCAAAAGGTGGAGTGATTGCTTTCACTAAAGCGCTTGCTCTTGAGCTTTCTAAAAGAAACATAACAGCCAATGCAATAATCCCTGGACTAGTGGAAACAGACATGACCAAGGATCTGATTCTGCGCGGATTGTTTGCAGGCGTTAGGGCAAAAAAGCCAGAAGAAGTCGCTAATAAAGTTATCGAAGTGATCAAAAACTGTGAAACTGGGAAAGTTATTTCCTTTGAATAGCTAAGCTGCGCCCAGCACACTAGGTTCATTCTTTTCTTTAGGTCCGATTGGCGGTTGAAGATATAACATCTTTTTAGCGTCTAATTTTTCAAGCATCTTTCTCTCAACTGCAGCTGGAAGCCCATAGTGCCTACAGTATTCATTCACAACCCAGGGTGTAATCTTAATCTCTTCCTTTAAGCCGCCGTATTTTTGCGAACAGAATAAGCTTAGCTCATTTGGAAGAGGAAATCCATCGCCATATGGCTTTGCATAGCCGTCTTTTCCTATATCTGTTGTAGTAGGCCCTGATTCATTTTCATGTATATACATCCTGTCTCCGCTTAAAAGATATCTTTCAATCAGCTCTATCCTGATCTGCTCATAATTATTTATGACATACAATGTTGCTTGTTGTTCTTGAGTTAATCTGCTTATTCTCTTCTCATGCTCTTCTTTTAATTGGGTTATCAATGCATCAATTGTCTCTAAAGCGCTTGCTTCTCTGCCATTTTTACGCGTCAACGAAGCTTTTAGATCAGAAATTCTAGCAAAACCTATTATTTGTCCTATGTCAATTACTATAATGGGTACTGCCACTATACAACACGCTCTTTATGAGAGTAAAGTAAAACGAGTATATAATTGTTTCTGTTTGATAAACTTTTCATCAGAAATCTTTTTAAAGCGACAGGGAATTACTGAAGGAATATGGTAAATGATGCAGCAACAACACCTACCTTAGTTGATATAGTGAATTATGAAGGCAGAATGCTTAAGATTGAGCCTGAATTCTCTGAAACAGAGCTTAATGAATTATTAACAAATGAGACAAAGCATATCCTAGAAAAAGACAAGACTAGCGAAGCAACATTAAGTGAAGGATGTGTTGGTGCTGAAAAAAGACTAAATGATCTTATATCACCAGAAATAGATAAAAAAGATATAAGGGAAGCCATCTTAACAGGAGTTAAGGTTGCACAAGCGATATATTCTCTGCCTGAACATGGAGAACATGTAACACAAACATATGAATGCAGAGCAAGAACTGCTTACATATTGGCAAGAGCTTATTTTATATTGGTCGCTTACACACCTCTGAGAGATGACTTAGCATCTTCTTTACCAGAACGACAGTATCACAGAGATGCAGCATATACCTTTTTAGAGAGAGCATTGGAAAAATATGCAGAAGCAGTAAAATGGATAAGTACAGCAGATGAAATTAGCAAGTATTCTTCAGAAGCAGCAAGAATTCTTAATACAAAATTGGTAATAGATGCTAAAGAACAGGCAAGAGAGGGTAGGTTACATATAATAAATCCTGCTAATCCTGCAAAAGATACTTATACACCTCCAATACAAGCTGCTCCACCTAAAACAAGAGAAGTAACATTTTCTGTACAGGTAGTGGCAAGGCCAATAGTAAATACAGCTGCACCAGTAACTGCTTTTTAAGAAAATAATATATATGTTTAGCTCAAAAGTGGTGGCGACTGCCAACATTTGACGAACACAATTCATTGGAACTATACCAAGTTGTGACGGGATAACTTGAACCAGTAAGGTGGAAGTATTTATAACAAGCAACTAAGCTGGTGGGCTTGCGCTTTAACTAGGTAAAGAGGAGGAGCAACTAATTAATGGTCTATGCCAGTTTTGCAAAATCACTTTTAATCATTAAAAGTGATTTTCAAAAGTGTTCGTCGGCAGTCGCCGCCAGTTTTCGTTTAAAGGTAAACAAGTACAGAAAATTTATAATAAATGACAACATTCTGAGTATAAAATATCTTTTAAAACGAACATGAGACTGAAACAGCGCTTCAAGCAAAGGCTAACCTGCTGCACCATAGCAAAGGATGAAGAGGATAAGATAGATTTCTTCCTGAACAATATCTATGACTGGGTTGATGAGCTTATCTTGATAGATACGGGCAGCAAAGATGGCACTTTGGAAAAAGTAAATCATTTTGTGAATCTGACTCAGGCAAGAAAGATAAGGTTGGATCTTTTTAAGTGGAATGATGATTTCTCTGCTGCAAGAAACTTTTCATTAAGCCATGCATCTAGCGAATGGATTTTAGTATTGGATGCAGATGAGGTGATAAGCGATGAAGGTCTATTAAATCTCAGAAAATTGATCGACGAGGTTGGAAGTGAGGGTGCGCAAAAAGAAGCTAAAGAGGTTCTTGGGCTAAATCTTGTTCAGCGGCATTATGTAAATGATGCAAAATTGCCAGGATTTAGATATTGTGATGACACATGCTTGCATGCAGAAAATTATCTTGGCTATATCGAGACAAATGTTGTAAGAGTTTTTAGGAACAATAAAGAGATAAGGTATAGATATACAGTCCATGAAAAAGTGGATAAGAGCATCTTTGAGCTGAATGGAAAGATCCTGCCTACAAATATTGTAATACATCATTATGGGTATAAGACTGACGAAGAGAACAATAAAAAGAAGACAGCTTTCTATAAAAAGCTAGAGGAGAAACAGCTTGCATTGACTCCTAATGATCCTAAGCCAAATTATGAGCTTGCATTGATAGCAAGAGCAGAGAATAATCTGAGCAAAGCACTTGAGTTATTCCAAAAATGCGCAGAGATTGAGCCAAGGTATGAGCTTGTTCTTTTGGAGCTTGGTAATTGCTATCGTGAGCAAAAAAACTTTGAGAAAGCTGCTGAATGCTATAAAAAAAGCATTGAGTTAAGAAAGCATGATATCAGAGGATATATCAATCTTGGATTGCTTTATTCAAAGCTAGGCGATTATGATCCTGCAAAGTTTGAAGATGCAAAAAAAATATTAGAGCAGGCAATAACCCTAGATGAAGAGAACCATAAAGAAGATGTTAAGCAGAGGAAGACTGAGAGATTAAATCCGAGACCTTATAACATTCTTGCTGATAATTATATCAAGCAAATGAATTTTGATGAAGCGATAAAACTGCTTGAGAAAGCCATCAAGCTGATGCCGTATAATTTTGAGGCATACAATAATCTAGCAGGCTTATATTTTGCAAAGAGCAATGCTGATAAAAATAAAGCTGATTTCAATCGCGGCTTGATCATACTTGAGAAGGCATCACATCTAGGGTGTAAAAACATCATATTATTGAAGAATCTGGCTGCAATCTATGCAGGGCAGAAAGATGAGGCTAAATTAAGGAAAGTAAGTAAAGTTATTGAGGAGATTGAGAAGAAGTAAAAAGATTAGGAAAAGATAATCCCTATTTGATATAAATATTTATAAACACTGCGTCACTAATTCTGGTTTAATCAATTCATTTTATTCGAGGGGTAGCCATGGACTTCAATCTTACAAAAGAACAGCTTGAATTGCGAGCAATAATTAGAGCATTTGCACAGAAAGAGATAGCACCATATGCCGCAGAATTAGATAGAAAAGCAAAGTTTCCTGCAGAAATATTGAAGAAATTAGCCGCTCTGGGATATTTTGGTATGTGCATCTCTAAAGAATTTATTGGTTTAGAGCTAGATGCAGTCAGCCAGTGCATCGTTATTGAAGAAGTTTCTAAAGCATGTGCATCGACTGCTTGTTGCTTAGCTGCGCATGCATCTATAGGAACATTTGCTCTAAGAAATTATGGCACTGCAGCACAAAAACAAAAATATCTTCCTATACTTGCCAGTGGAGAGATGCTTGCTTGCTTTTCATTGACAGAAACAAATGCTGGAAGTGATGCTGCAAATATCCAGACGATTTCAGTTAAAGATCAAAAAGAAAATAACTACACAATAAACGGCCACAAGATATTTGCAACAAACGGAAGATATGCAGACATGATTACCCTGGCTACAACCATAAATCCTGAATTGAAGCATAAAGGAGTTACGCTATTTTTGATCGAGAAAGATATGCAAGGACTGAAGATTGGAAAGAGCGCAGACAAGCTTGGCTTGAGAGCAACAGATAACTGCGAACTTTTCTTTGAAAACGCAAAAGTATCTGCTGAAAACAGGATTGGAGATGAAGGAGAAGGCTTTAAGATATTGATGGAAGCTTTAGACGAGAGCAGAATCCTGATCGCTGCGCAAGCAGTTGGAATTGCACAGCAGGCACTTGAGCTTTCAATTGAGCACTGCAAAAATAGGATGCAGTTCGGCAAACAGATTTCTGATTTCCAGGCAACGCAGTTTAAGCTGGCTGATATGGCTACAGGGTTGGAGGCAGCACGTATCTTAATGTATAAAGCAGCTGCATTGAAGGATGAATTAGCAGATAAGAAAGACGATAAAGAAAAAAATGCAGACAAAAGCTTTACCAAAGAAGCTGCGCAAGCCAAACTATTTGCATCAGAGATTGCTAGCAAAATAACAATAGAAGCCATACAATTGCATGGCGGCAAAGGCTATTTAAGAGATTATCCTGTTGAAAGACTTATGAGAGATGCTAAAGTAACAGAGATTTATGAAGGCACTTCTGAGATTCAGAGATTGGTTATTGCAAGGGAGATGCTAAAGGAAGATAATAATAGTAATAATAATAATAATAATAATAATAATAATAATAAGTAAATCTATTTGCTGCATTAAATTTCTGATAAAAGCAGTAAGATTTATATCCTTGATTATACTAACTTTATAAAAAAGGTGATAAATATAGATGAATTAAGTGTAAATTCTTCACAAAACCAATACCAACAGGAGATTGGTATGCAGAGCAGCGATCAGAAGATAACCATCCCTGGCTTTCGTTTTGGGATAGCAGCAGGCATTACAACAATCATCACAACTGTTGTTTTATATATATTAATCTTCTTAGTTACGCCATTAGCTGCTTTTCTAAAAGACACATTCTTTGAGTTATACCTCTTTACTATCTTATTCCTGATTGCAAATATAGTGTGCGCAATCATAATGATTGCCGGAAGCTTTATGATCGAGCATGAGGACCATGCATTGACAGGCAGCATTTTGATTTTGATAATTAGTGCAATAGGGATGGTATTCAGCGTTGGATTATATATTGGACCTATCTTAGGCATAATCTCTGGAATGCTTGGACTAAAAGAGCACCATCAGCTTACAAAGATGCACCATAGCATGCTCCAGGAGCATCATGGTATGATACAGGAACACCATGACCTATTACAGGAGCATCATGAGATGATACAGAAGCACCATAAAGTTCTTGGAAAGAAAGCAAAGTAGATCAGTTAATTAGTGCAACTTATGTTTAGCTATTATTGCCATGCTTATTTTCTTTTTTTCTTAGGATTTAATCGGTTAGATTTTTTAGAATTAATAATTTTTTTCCCAGTAAAAAATTTCTGTTCTTTTTTCCCTGCAGCAAGTATCTGCTTTTCTTCTTTTTTAATAAATTCCTCTTCTTTTCTTATCTCTTTTACCTCTTCACGGACTTTCTCTTCCTCTTCATGTACTTTCTCTTCCTCCTTTTTCATTTT
>JAGVZX010000093.1 GCA_018302185.1 Candidatus Woesearchaeota archaeon | reverse complement strand
AGCCCTAATGCTCCGATAAGGATCTCCTTGTTAAACGGTATCTTGATATTGCCAGGCAAGCTGCTTGCTAATCCAAGCACTAATGCTCCAACGATCATTCCCCATAATGCATCTTCGCTGTCAAAAAAAAGCTTGATCATGTTTCCACCAATCTATCTTAGTTAATTTAAATTAACATTATTTTTAGTATTCAAATATATTATCTTATCGTCTGCTTTTTATCATCCCATATAACTCAAATTTTTCATATCCTTCATCTTTTCAGCTTCCTGGCCTTTCTGCATTATGCCTTTAAGCTTATCCTCAAATTTCTCTGCCTGCTCTAATAATGGCTTATAATCAACTTTTAATCCCAGATACTTATCTAACACCTCAATCACTTTTGCTGCTGCTTTAGAATCTGGCAGGTTGCTGTGTGATTCAGCAAATATGCATGAATTCAGGAATCTATCTCCTCTGACTAAAATACATCCGCTAACACCCATAATGATCCCTTCTTTAAGATCCTCACATCCTGCTTTCTTTAAGCTTTGTCTGGCCTTTTCTGTCGAGGCATAATAATATGTTTTTGGCTCATCTGTTGGCTGCAAACTTCCTACACCCTCAAGGCAGATGATCTCTTTTGCATTAAGCTGCTGAGAGATCTGGATGACAGCTTCTGCAATCTTCCATTCAAATCCTTTGATTGCAGTTATGCCATGCACTATCACAATATTGTAATTCTTGTTATAGAAAATCCCTAATGGCTCAACTAGTTTTCCTTCATGCACAGCTACCATAGGTTGAAGCTCATCGATCCATATCTTTCCTATAAAATCTGTTTTCAGATGATCCAATAAGAACTCTGTTGCTATTGTGCCTACTAGCCCAAACCCAGGAAATCCATTTATGATGATTGGGTTCTTTGGCTTCTTAAATAGCTTTATTTCCATGTTGACCTCTTTTTTGAAAATCTTATGCTTAATAAAATAATAATTTATCCTGCTTTAATTACTAAAGAATATTTTATTGTTTATAATACTTTTGCTTGGAAATATTTACAATGCTTACAGTTCCATCGCAAACATTGCTATCATCAGGAATATTCCCTGCACTAAGAATATCACATAATAGAACGTGTCCTTTATGAACTTCAGCTCAAAAAAATCTGGGCCTATGTTAAATTTATGCAATACCTGCAAGATGCCTACTGCCATCACTATTACTGCTATCAGGAAGCTCATCCATCCTATAGAATTTGAGTTTGTTATCTCAATCACGCTATTGATCATCAGATAAAATCCAGCGACTGCAAGAATGTATGCTGCTATCTGCACAGGAAACCAGCTTAATGAAAACCAAGGCGGCATGCTTGATGGGGCAACTTTAGCCAATAACGGCAGCGCTCCTAAAACAGCCAATGCAAAGCCGATAAATCCGCTTACAAAATCCTTTGTCTCCATCATGGTTATCTGTCCTCTTTTTTAATTGCAATAATTAATGATAAAAAATATCTAATTTAACTCTGCTGCTAGCTGGTTCATTGAAACATTAATCTCATGTAATGTAATCTCAAAACTCCTCAATATAGCCTTTTTATTCTGGATATCCTTTTCTCCTATCATTCTTGGTATCTCAAATCCTTCAACCAATACGATATCCTTATGCTCTTGCCCTTGCAAAATATAGATTATCTTTGTAACTAACAATCCAGAATTTGTCATCAGCATTAATGCGTTTGCAAATGCATCAGCCAAAAACCCAAGCACTTTTTCTTGATCATTTACGATCCTGTCCACTTCTTGCTTTACATGTGTCTCCAGCTCACTTCCTCTTTTGTTTGATCTGGTCACCTGAGCCACTAGATGGTTTCTGTCTTTCAGATATAAAACGGTCTCTCTATGTGTCTTATCAAGATCATCCTCAAATTTTGCAGCTTTTGTAAGGTCACTCCTCAGCTTTCGTGATTCCCACCTCAACCTAAAGTATGTAAGAAAATAATTATTGAAGAATGTCTTTGCCCTGATCAATAACGCAGCATCAAATTTACCTTCGCATGCATGGTATAATCCATTTACCAGCATCCTAGCTCTCTGAAGAAGGTCTGATAGGTGCCAAGCTCTCAGCTCTTTATCAAACTTTTTCTCTTCACGTTCTAACCTATTAAGCTGTCTTTTTAATGTCTCTACACTGACAGGATTCTTTACTTCTCTGATAGCGCCTTTTAATGAAGTGATGACTTCATCATCTTGCCTTTCTGTCTCATGGATCAGATGCGCTATCTTTTTGACGCAGATAAAATCATTCAGGAAAAGTCTTTTTGCTTTAGCAAAGCCTTCTGCAGCATTCTTATTTTCATCTTCTAACAGTTCAGATTCTTTTTCAACATTATGTCTTTTAGCCCATTCCTCTAGCTTTCTATCATCAAACTCTATCCTGTGTTCTGCAGCATTCAGGACTTTGCCTTCATTTCGCATTTGCATATAAAGCATGATCTGAGAAAGAGTACTTACATCTGCTTCCTTCATTATTAATGCCATCATCAACACCTCTTGATTATTCTATGATTTATATTATATCGCCTATCTTTCCTCTTTTTTATTTACTAAATATTCTGGGTATATAAAACTTTTGATTTTCTGCTCGGGAGTGGTATACTTGAAATATTTGTGTTTGTTTAACTAAAACAACAAAAGCTACGGCGACTGCCATTATATGACGAACACTATTTTATAATAACCGTACCAAGTTGCGACGGGCAATATGAACAAGTAACTAAATCAGAAACACATTGGCTGATTTACCCAGTAACAAAGCTACTTACTAAGCGTAGAGGAGGAGCAACTAATCAAAAATCTGATAAAGTGTTCGTCGGCAGTCGCCGTAGCTTTGTACTATTTTACAGAAAAAGCTAAACAAATACGAATAATTTTATCTAAACTCAGGCATCACTCTTCAAAGCGCGCTTAAGCGATATTCTCAAAGAAGTAGGCAGCATAAGCGCATTATCGCATCATCTTCTCAATGTCTTTCAGATCAAAACACAAACAATCCTTTTTATCCAATTTTCTTTTAAAGCTCTTTGCGATTATGCAGAACTGCTCTTTTCTGTTCTCATCACTCCACTGCACATATTTGCTTTTTTCCTTTAACTCTACAAGAATCCGCTCTGCATTAACACTATTTTGCCATTTGCATTCTACAAACATTATCTCTTTTGTCTGCTCGTTCAATGCTACAATATCTATTTCTTTGTCCTTGTGCCACCATCTGCCTATCTGATTGTAATTCTCAAATTCTTCAAATAATTTTGTTCTCAATAATTCTTCGCATAAATTCTCAAAAATATGCCCGATATACATAGTCAAGTCTTTATTTATATCATTCATTACTGCATCTATGTTTCCCAGCTCTAGATCGTTTCTTCGCGGATAGACAAATCTGAACCAGAATCTGATGAAAGGGTCTGTTATATCATAAATCCCGTTTCTTTTCATGCCTATCGGCACTATATGCTTGATTATGTGTGTTTCTTCTAAGCTGGATAAATATTTTGAAATATTGCTCTTGTCAAGACCTGTAGCAGAGCATAGCTTGCCCATGCTTGTGTATCCCAATGAGATATATTTTAAGATTGAAGTGTATACTCTTGATTCTCTAAATTCTTGCCTTAGTAAAATTAATGGTTCATCATAAAGGTTCCTGCCTTTAGTAAGCATGTTCTGCCTTATATTCTCGTCGATTGGCTTTTCAGGATCAAAAAACTTAAGATAGTAAGGTATGTTGCCAAAAATAAAATATGCTTCCAATGCTTTATCTAAAATTTTAAACCATGCATGGATATCTTTGAACTGAAATGGAGCAACTTTCCATACATTCAAATCCCTGCCATATAACGGGCTTTTATAGCCTAAAACATCAGTCTCCATGATGCCCATGGAAGATCCTGTGATCAATAATGTTACTTGCGTGTCTTTCAGCTCTTCATCTATTATTTTCTGGAATGTAGATAATATTCCTTTGTTTAAGTTAAGAAGATAAGGGAATTCATCGATTGCGATGACAATTTTCTCATCTTTGATCTCATCCTTCAGATAACGAAATAAGTCAGAAAAACCTGCATCCAGCCTTAAAAGATAATCCTTGCCTTTAATCTCCGCAAATAATCTTTTTAATTCCTTTAAATTTTCATTCATGCTTTCATCTGTAGCAAGGAAATAAATTGCTTTCTTGTTCTTTAAGAATTGCTTTATCAGCTCAGTTTTTCCTACTCTTCGCCTGCCATAAATGATCACTGCATTAAATGATCTTTCATTATAGATGTCTTCGAGAAACTTAATTTCTATCTTCCTGTTTATAAATTGTGGTACCATAAGTAGTATACTTTATCTACCACTATTTAAAGATTTCTATGCTGCAGGATATAAATGCAAAAATCACTTACTTTTTCGGCACAGCAAAAGAATGGGATAACATCCCCTTTAAAGCGCGCTTAAGCGATATTCTCTCAGAAGCAGGCAGCATAGATGCAAGAGAATCATTTACGAATTGAGATAGATATCATGGAGTTGCTTCTCCCTGCGCTTGCTGGATCTCTTTTAGGTCAGGAATCCATTTCTCTATTCTTTTTAGAATATCATCTCTATTTCTCTTACTATCATAATTAATGTAATATTCCTGCATATGCTTAACAACATCTGCATTAAAACTAGCTATTAGCGTATTTCTGTTTGCTAGCGATGGCTCATTCACAATAATATGCCTTACATTGCTTATCCTTATTCTTATCTTTTTAGCTAACGTACCAATTTCTCCAGGCTTAAATGCAGCTAAGGAACTCTCTGTCTTTATTAACTTATCAAATTTCTCCTTAATATCCTTAATCATTGTTTTAACGCTTTCATCTCTAGTTTCAGCTGTAGCTAATCTTATGATATGAGGGCTAAGTTTTTCTATCAATTTATCTTTTGCAGAATTTTTAATCGCATTTGGATCAAAAGGTATTGGTGTTGTAGGAGTTGTTGTTCCAGTAGCACCAGGTGGGCTTCCTGCTGCTGGAGGCGGTGTTACCACAGCAGTTCCTGCAGGCGCAGTGACTATAATCTTTTTCAGCTCTTCATCAACATCTTTTTTAAATAACTCTATAACATAATCTTTGACATTTTTAGTAGAATCTAGAGCAACATCCCTTTTAGCTCTTGCTATCAAGCCTGATATATATTCTTTCTTGGTAAATATAGGAACTAATTTATTGTAGACTTCTTTTATCTTTTCTTCTGTCAGCTCTTCTACTGCTTTCTTAGCTTCTTCAGTCAATTGGATGCGTATATACTTATCAAGCTTATCTATTGCTTTCTCGCGATCTGAAATTACATATTGACTATCCTTTACTATCTTTGATTTGCTGTTGACTTGAGTGAATTTCTCTAACTGCGCATTTAAAGATTGTTTCACGTTTCCTGCAAGTAACTCTATCGCATCAATATGGTCAGTATCATTAAACAAGCTTTTAGCAGGATCTTTCAATAACTTAATCTCA
>JAGVZX010000083.1 GCA_018302185.1 Candidatus Woesearchaeota archaeon | reverse complement strand
ATACCAATGGCAGCATGATAAGCATCACAAAGCCTGCTATCATTAGATATTCCATAGCAGCCTGCGCTTTAGAATCAGAAAACTGCCTACTTATCCTTTTTTTGATCTTCTTTATACATAAAACTAGCTTAGCCATCATATACCTCTTTTTTTAATATATCTTATTTAGAAGAGGTATAAATTAACTAGATATAAAAATCTTGCTATAATGGAATCTTTAAATTTTCCACTCTATGAGAATTCTCGTAACAGCACTGGACATTCGTATGAGGCACTGGACAAACACACAGAGAATTTATATATTTGGTTTGCTACCTGATTTAATGGGGGAGATAAGGTGTTAAAAGGTGATTAAGATGGATATAGATGATACAAATAAAGCTTTAGCTGTTTTCCAGGGAAACAAGATAAGAAAAACTTGGCATAATGATCAATGGTGGTTCTCTGTAGTTGATATAATAATTGCGCTTACAGAAAGTGTTGACCCTAAGCAATATATTAAGAAAATGAGGCAAAGGGACCCTTCTCTAAGTTCCAACTGGGGTACAATTTGTACCCCCCTTGAAATCATAACTATCGATGGAAAGAAAAGAGAAGCAAATTGTACTAATACTGAAGGTGCATTTAGGATAGTACAATCAGTTCCTTCTCCTAAAGCAGAGTCATTCAAGCTTTGGCTTGCAAAAGTAGGTTATGAACGTGTTAAAGAAATTGAAAATCCTGAATTAGCGCAAAAACGCATGAGGCAGATTTACAAAGCTAAAGGCTATTCAGACGAATGGATCGAAAAAAGAGTTCGTGGCATAGCAGTAAGAGATGAGCTTACAGATGAATGGGGCAAAAGAGGCGTAAAAGAAAATATTGAATATGCTATTCTTACTTCAGAAATATCTAAAGCTACATTTGGCATGACTCCAAGCGAATATAAGCAATTCAAAGGTTTGAAAACTGAAAATCTAAGAGACCATATGGATGATCTAGAGCTGATATTCACGATGCTTGGTGAAGCTTCTACAACTAAGATTGCAAAAAGTAAAAATGCTTTAGGATTTGTTGAGAATAAGGTTGCAGCACTAAAAGGCGGTAAGATTGCCGGAGATGCTAGGCAAAATCTTGAAATTGAATCTAATGAAAAAGTGGTTACTCCTGAAAACTACTTATCTCTACCAGAGAAAGAAAAAAGGAAGAGGCTTTCTAAATTGTAAGGTTGTTTTAATTGGGATTATAAAATTGCTAGAATAAGATAAAGAAAGAAAAGAAAAAAATAAAAGGAATAATTTCCTTCTATGGTGCAACTGGCTCTTCAGAAGGTGCACTCTCTCCACTTGTATCAGCTGGTGGTGTACCTCCAGTTGTATCTTCTGGGGCTGCAGAAGCTGCTGCTGTTTCAGCTGGCAAACTTCCTTCTTCAACATCAGTCAATAAGCTTCCAGGTTGGTTGTGCTCAAACTGAGTCTGCATATCAAGGTATCTTATGTTTAAGCTGCCCTTGATCCTTGCGCCTTTGTATACATTTAATTTTGCTTTTGAACAATTACCGCTTGCAGCCATCTTAAATGTCTTAGATACTCCTGCAGGGACTGTGTCACCTGTTGATGTAGCAGTATATTTACAGCCTATAGCTCCAGTATCAGATGTGAATGACACTTCCTTAACTGCAATATCATTTCCCAGACCGTTATTGATCTGGATCTGCATACCTCCTTCTGAAAATATCTGGTGTGCTGAACACACTAGTCCCAGAACTACAAGTATTGCCCAACCATAGGTCATCAGGAACTCCATGGCTGCCTGTCCTTTTTTTTTATTTTTAATTAACATATATTTCGACCTCCTTTTTTAATTATCCTTATTAATCTTCAATTTTGACCATTACGGCATCCGTCCGTAATTTCAACTCTTTTGGCTATCTTAAATCAACCTAGTATATATATTTTACTTCTTTTACCTTATATACAAGAATGTTTTGGTATATAATCATTATGTATATACTGAATGGATTTCTGGCGTTTAGATCTAGGTAATAACTTCCTTCAGCCAGTTAAGCAACTCTTTATCCAGTTCTGTGCCTTTAAACATATCTGTCCCATGTCCAGCGTCTTTAAACATGACAATCTTCTTTTTGCCAAATATCTTTGAATTCAGCTCTTTAACAGCATCTGCTGAATAAGTGTCTTCTTCGCTTGCAGCTAATAATATAGGGCGCTGGCCATAGCTTAATGCTGTGTTTTCGATCTCTAATCCGCGATAATCCATGCCAGGGCTTAATAACGCAACTCCCAATATCTCCTTATCTTTCGCAGCATAATTCAATGCAGTATTTGCTCCGATACTTGCACCAATTATCACAAATCTGGTTTTCTTCTCATGCAATCCAAATTCTTTTGCTTCTTTTACATCTAAAGTCATATCATTAAAATCTTTCTCGCTAAAATCCTGCCAGCTTCCAGTGCTTTCTGCGCTTTTTCCGTGTCCTCTAAGGTCAATTGCAATTACAGAATAACCTAAATCATATAGCTGCTCAGCAAACTTATCCCATGAGCTATGGTCTTTGTCAAGCATATGAAGAAGAATGACAATAACATTAGAATCATATCCTGTCACATTGTCATCTGCTTTATAGTATTTGCCGAATATCTCCTTGTCATCATCTGTTTTCAAAGAAACAAACTTCCAATATTGTTCAGCAGATGACACTGCTTCTGCTTTACTTTCTTCTCTAGGATTAGGGCTTGGTTTATAATTTTGCGCAGAGGTTTTTACTGCAGGCTCATAAGAACAGCCAACTAATACTAACATTAAGACTGCCAATGCCATTATACTTATTATCTTCTTCATCAGGATAGAAGCAATGCTTGGTGTTATTTATAATTTTCTAAAAAGAGGTTGTATTAAAAAGTTAGCATCGCTCGGTTCTCGTAGTGTTAATGGTTTGTATCGTTCAAGCTCCCGCGAAGACAAGGGACAACCCCCTGAACTCTTATTCAGGTTAATTTAATTGAACCTCGCAATTGATGCTAACTTTTCAACGTGACATAAAAAGAAATTCTTATATAATACTTGCTCTATCTCAGTTGATAACTAATTGTAATAAGACTAATTATCCTAATATCAAATAACGCAATATAAAAAGAGGTAATAACTATGGAAACAATCCTGAAGGCATTTCTCTCGCTTTTCATCATTATGGATGCATTTGGGGTTTTGCCTGTCTTCATCACCGTCACAAAAAACTACCCTGCGCATTTTAAAAAACACTGCGCAAACACAGCTATGTATGTTGCAGGGATTGTGTTGCTGGTGTTCTTGTTTTTTGGTCTTGCCATACTTGATTTTTTTGGCATCAATTTCAGCAATTTTAAGGTTGCAGGAGGCTTGATATTGCTTATATTAGGAGTGAAGATTGTTCTTGGATTGCAATTCAGGGAAGAGGTTGCTTCCAAATACCAGATTGCTGTTGTGCCATTAGCTACTCCTTTGATAACTGGTCCAGGAGTAATAACAACAGTAATAATATTGGTAGGAGAATATGGGTATTACATTACTCTTTTAGTCTCATTATTGAATCTGTTTATCACTTGGCTTATACTCTACAACGCAGATTATTTCTACAAGCTGCTAGGAAGGCAAGGCAGTGATGTGTTAAGCAGGATAATGGGATTATTGCTGACAGCGCTAGGCGTTCAGTTCATCAGGGTTGGGTTTGGAGTTTAAGAAATAGTTTTTCCAGATTTGTTTTATATACTTATCGCTCAATAAACTCTTCATGCAGAAGCTTGACTGCTTTCTCTGCATCATCATTCTCGACTACAAAGCTGATGTTTATCTCAGATGCACCTTGGCTGATCATCTCAACATGGATATTATGTTCTCCCATCAATGTGAATATTCTGCCGGCAATCCCTATCTCGTTTTTTAATCCTGCGCCTACTACACAGACGATTGCTTTATTTCTTACAATGTTTGTTGTTGCTATCTGGTTCAATTCTTCCATCGCTTTTTCAACGCTTGAATCCTTAGTGTCATTATTGCTTTCTACAGTAAGAGAGACAGAGACTTCGCTTGTTGAGATCATATCTACAGAGATATTGTACTTGTCAAATACATAAAATACTCTTGCAAGAAATCCGTATGCAAACAACATCCTTGTTGAATTTATATTGATAAGAGTGATGTTCTTTTTACAAGTCAGCGCTTTTACGGTCTCTTCACTCTTTTTCATGTCGCTTAATATCAGGGTGCCAGAATTTTCTGCTTCAAAAGTATTAAGGACTTTTACAGGGATGTTCTTGTTCATCGCAGGCAAAATTGTTTTTGGATGCAATACCTTTGCACCAAAGTAAGCAAGTTCAGAGCATTCTGCAAATGATATCTTTTCTATCTTCTTAGCATTTTTCACAATCCTAGGGTCTGCACTGTAAACGCCAGATACATCTGTCCAGATCTGTATCTCATCTGCATCAATTGCTGCTCCAATGATTGCAGCAGAATAATCACTCCCGCCGCGTCCAAGGGTCGTTATCTTTCCGTTCTTATCTTTGCCGATAAATCCTGTAATGACAGGAACATGTGAAGATGATTTCATCACTTGCTTTATCTTCTTATTTATCTCTGCAGGCGTTGCTGAAATTATCTCTGCCTCTCCAAAATTAGAATTTGTGATCATGCCAAGCTCATATGCACCATATGGCTTAGCTTTTGCGCCAATGCTCTCTAAATATGCTGCTACTATATTTGCAGATATTCTTTCACCAAATGATTGCACCAAGTCAAGGGTTTCTGCACTCAAATTTTTTGTTTTCTTGATTTCGTTAAATTTATCTCCAACTTCGCATAGAAGAGAATTAACAGCAGGCAGATCAAGCTTCAGTTCGCTCATGATGGCAGTATGTTTTTCATTCAATACTTTTAGATTATCAGCTATGTCTTTCCCAGCAGCAGCTGATTTTGCAGTTTCGATCAATAGGTCTGTAATTTTGCTTACTGCGCTTACGACTACAATCGGAGCTTTCTCTAGCTGATTCTTGACGATCTTGCCGAGATTCTTTATAGCATCTGCGCTTCCTACAGATGTTCCTCCAAACTTCATCACTAACATAGTATCACAAATCATGAAAATATGGCTTTTATATTTAAAGTTTTATACAGAAAAAGCATTAAAAATATTCTGCGAATATGTTGGCATCGCTCGGCTCTTTGAAAGATAATTTGCTTGTATCGTTCAAGCCCCGTAAGGGACAACCCCCTGAACTCTTATGCAGGTTAATTTAATTGAGCCTCGCAATTGATGCCAACATACATTTTCACACATCTGTTTTATACAGAAAAGTTTATAAATACTGGAATTATCTTTAATTTAAACTCATACTTTAAACAGATTATAACAAAAGATGGTGGTACAATGGCATATCGGGAGACAGTATTAGGTGGACAGGGACCTGCTTCATTCTTTGGGTTGAGAGGTATTGATTCTCTTTTAGAAAATATATATGATTATGGACTATTAGTTTTTTTATTGGTATTTACTATTGTTTTCGCAGGGCTGCAAAAGACAAAGGTTCTGGGAGAAGGAAGAAAAAACCTTAACATGGTTGTTGCTTTAGTCATGGGGATGGCTGTTGTCATTCCGCATATCACAGGCGATTATTCAAGTGGTTATGATGTGGTTGTTATCGTCAATAATGCGCTTCCAAGCGTCTCATTGCTTGCAATCGCATCAATCATGTTGTTGATATTGATCGGCATATTCGGAGCAGAAAAGCGATGGATTGGAACACCACTGTCTGGCTGGATAGCAATATTGGCATTTATCTTTATAGTTGTCATATTCGGTTCATCTGCAGGCATATGGGATGTTACATGGTTAAGGTATCTAGATAACGATACTATTGCCACGATAATTGTCATCCTCGTGTTTGCGCTAATTGTCTATTATATCACTAAAGATGATTCATCGCATGAAGCTGCAGAAGCCCATCATACCATGGAGAGAGTCGGCAACTTTTTCGGCGGTAAAGGTGGCGGCAACCATTAATGATTATCTTTTTTATTTATCTGCTATTTTTAGGTTGATGCTTGAGAGCTTATCTGATTAAATAAAATTTATCACATAAAACAAAATATCTTAAAAGAGGGTGTATATGGCAACTGCATTTGATTTTATCTTAGTAGACCAGATCTCTACTATTCTCGTGCTTATTTTTGTATTTGCATTGGTGTATGGCGGCTTCACATATGGCAAGATGTTCAATCCTGCAATTAATGCAATACTTGCTATAGTGATAGCATTGCTTATGCTAGTGATGCCAAAACTGATCGAAGTCATCAAGATCGCATTGCCTTGGTTTACATCTGTTATTATCCTGACTTTATTATTACTATTAGTTGCCAGAATGTTTGGTTCAGAAGATTCTGATATCAAAAGGGTTTTTGCAAATGAAGAGATCATGTATTGGTTTATTACAGCAGCTATCCTGATATTGTTATTTGCAGTCGGCAAAGTTTACTTTGGCTCAGGCAAGTTTTTGGAAGAAGGAGGAAGTGCAGTTGATGCTATCAAAGAAGGAGCAGCAGGAAGCGAAAGTGCAGGTGAGATCAGTTTCTGGAATACATTATTCCATCCGAACGTATTGGGCTTTATTTTGATAATGATGATAGCAATGTTTACTATAATCTTGTTAGGTGGCAGGCCTATGGGCGGTGGAAATAGTGGAGGACATGGCGGCGGCGGTCATCATTAGCTAAATTATAATCATTTTACTTCATTTTTTGTATTTGTTTAGTTTTTTCTTTAAATTTGTACAATGCATCAGCCTTCTTAAAATTACAGAATTCTAAATCAATAAACTAAAAAAATATCTCATCTCTCATTTCTTTTTTATCCCTGAAGAGCCCTGCTGTGCACCCATGGTCTTTGTTATCCTGGAAAGCTCGTTGACATTCTCAGTCAAAGTCGGTAGGATTTTCTGGAACACTTTTTCTAATGCTTTGATGTCTGTGCCAATCTCCTGCAGACCATGCTCGTAATCTCCAATCTTTCCCAACACTCCCTGATGAAGATTATCAAATCCATGCTTAAGGTTGTCAAACTCTGTCTCCATCTTAACTAATCTTGATTCTGTCTTTTCCTTCCATTCAATTATCTTGTTGACATTTTTTATCAGCTCTGTCCATTTTTCTTCGACAATCGCTTCAACAATCTCTTCAATCTTTTCAGTATCTGCTGAAGTGGCATCTAAATTACTTTCATTGCTCTGCATATCCATCGGTGGTGGCATACTTTGTTGTCCCATCATAGGAGGCGGCATCTGTATCTCGCTTCCGACTCTT
>JAGVZX010000082.1 GCA_018302185.1 Candidatus Woesearchaeota archaeon | reverse complement strand
TGTCATCTCGCATAATGATTCCTTGATCAGTGAAGCAGATACCTTGTATGGCGTTTCCATGAACGAGCATGGGGTTAGTAATGTTGCAAGCTTGAAATTATAAGGTAGTTCTTGTTTTTATATTATACAAAAATGTACTTAATGAGAGAAAACTTGAAAATTTAATATTTACGCCGCAAAAATAACAGTGTAATCAATACTCTCTACTGCAGCCTTTAATCTTGTTTTATCTTTACTTAATGTTGCAACTGCAATATCAAGTGCTAACTCCAATGGTATTCCATTAAGGATCTCATCACCATATCCAAATAGTTCAGGCAGCTTCTTACCATCAAATTTTACGCTAATTTCATATAACATCCTGCCATTATGGTATCCATTAGTGTCCCTTATTATGCTGACATTGTAATCAGTGCCTTGCCTGACACCTCCTACATCTATTTGCCAATAATGCCCGTCGTCATATATTTTTATTTCACTTTTTAATGCAGGATATGCAGCAATAATCTCATCAACACTTGGTTCGTTGCTTAATCTTGGTCTAGGCATTTGTGTAATATTAGGTGGACTATCGTTTTGATAAAGTCTAGGAATCTGTCCTAAAATCCCTGCAACTATTGTAGAATATGCATCCCTTTCTCTTAATCTTTTTTCGAGCGCGGAATCTGTCCTAGTAAATACTCCTTTAAAATCCCAATGTCCAGGTTTTTGTGTCATAATACTCTTATTTAGATAGAGAGAAGTTTAAAAATTTTATGGCAAAAATTGAGATAAAGAGGTTTAGTGCGCCGGCGACGGGAGATCCGTGCTCAAAATGAACATTTCGAACCCGCAAGACTTTGGCAAGTCATCCAATTTTGAGTTGGACGCAATACCTGGTTTTGAAAATCACTCTTAATGATTAAGAGCGATTTCCAAAATTATGCGACGCCGGCATTGCACAAACAAAAAGCTTAAATAGTATCTTATCTTTATATGCATTACTTTGGCAAGTTAATACCAGTTATGCGACGCTTTTTCTTTATTTTTTGATTTTCTTTGATTTATAGAAAACTATTCTGCCTTTATAAATTCTGACCAAGGATGTCCAGTGTCCAGTCCGAGCAGGATTTGAGCATGACGGAGAGTTATAAATTTGTTTTAAGAAACAATTAGCTTGTCTAGTGGAAAACTATAAAATACGTAAAATTCTGCTACCATAAAAGCAATACTTTTAAAGGTAATAATTATATACTACTAAGAATTATTATTAGTATTATTATTTATTTAATATAAAAAAGAGGTCACATGAACAAGAAAGCATTCTTTTTCACAATAGACACTATTATAGCATTAGGTGTATTAGTAGTTGGGTTTCTGCTGATAATATCTACACATACTTACCAGCCGATCGAAAGCCAGACAATATTCTTCTCAAAAGACCTGTTGCAGGTATTTTCCACAACAAAAGTTAGCCAGGCTGATAATGCATTGATATTTCAGATGAGATGCACAGATTGTGATTGCGGAACAGGCTGCGGACTGATAAAAAACATAGACAACACTTTATTAGAGCAACTAGGTGAATTTATCTATCGGTCAGAGAATGGGTGCGGCGAACAGTGTTTATCTGCTGCAAAAGAGATTGCCACCTCTTTCTCACAATCACTTATCAATCCACAGTTCAGCTATGAATTTGTGATAAAGGACACCATAAGTAAGCCATGCTACTACTGCATAAAAGAAGAGGAGAATAATGCATATTATCTGCTCAATAAGACAAAGACTGCACAAGACAAGACCAATCTGCTTATCGTGTCAAAAAGATTGATCTATGGCATTGCTGACAATGAGAACATGTTTGGGCCATATATTGCAGAAGTAAGGGTGTGGCAATAAGTTATAGATTGATGATCAGGTATAAAGAGAATAAGCAAGGTAATTAAAATATATTATTAATTCATGCTATGAAAAAACTATTCCAAGCAAAAAAAGCGATGTTTTTCACGCTGATAGCTATCTTGATAGTTGGCTTATTAGTCTTGACTTTTTCAACAAAGATAGACATAAAGATCAAAGGCCATCTGCCTGTGTTAGAGAGAAGGATAACTGCTGTGAACACTTTTGTCCATGACATTGAAAATACTTACCTTGAAAGGATGCTGAGGATATCCATCTTGTCTGCATTTAATGCACTAAGGAAAGAACAGGGGACATTCAGAGATTTTCTGACCAGAGATGAGTTTGAGGCAGTATTTGCTGAACTTGCCATCAATGGAACGTTGGATGTTGACGGAGAAAAAAAGAAGATATTAGAGGATTATAACCTGAATTCTATGCTCAAGGAATTAGCCAGGATCAGCAAAGATGAGCTGCATGTTAAATCAATATTTGAGCCTCTCAGCCTTAATGTTTTCCAGAACAACGAGACAGGCCCTTGGAACATAGGCATAAACTTCACAATTAACTATTTTGTCGACGGAGATTTAGCTGCCTGGAACAGGTCAAGCAACATTATCACGCAGTTTAGCATCATAGGCTTAGAAGACCCTCTATACCATTATAGTTCCAACCAAGATCTGCTGGAAGACGTACATAAGAACATAATAACCGCAGATAATTTCAATGACAACTGGACCATAGAAAACTTTGCACTTCATGTAAAAGGCCAGACATACAGATATGACCCAAAAGCCCCAAGCTACTTATTAAGGCTGATCAACGATTACAACGCATCTTCCTGCTGCGGAATCGAGTCAATGATCAATTTAAACAATATGGTGGCTGAAGACAATAAAAACGCAACATTTGTAGATTACTGTTATTGGTCTGATATCTGCATAGGAGAAGATTACGGAAATTATATCTGGACAATTGAAGGTGATAAATTTGGAAAGCAAAACATAACATATTATGGGGAAGAGAGAGATGCGCTTCCAGAGCATGAGTTCTATCGCTTTAAGCTAGACACTTACCATATAGGAAGATACAACCTGACTGAATACACTGCAGATTTATGCAAGTATGATTTTACGCTCCAGCAATGGAACGGCACTGGCTGCGTATAATAAGATAATATCTGAACTGCAGCTGCCGCCAATTTGGTTGGCACAACTCTAGAAACGAAGATAATGTTGCGACGGGCAAAAGCATCTAATTACACATCAGTTAACACAACACGCAATGCTTTTCCAGTTTCACCTCTAGTATCTATGCGTAGAGGAGGAGCAACTCTTTATATTATCAATGCCAGTGCCAACGGCGGCAGCTGCTTCGTAAATTTTTACTATACGTGTAAAAAAATAATAAGAATTATATAATTATATCTTCCAATGCTAGTTATGCCACAAAAATTTGAATATTACAACGAGATTGCTTCTAGCTATGATGAGCTTCATGGGAAAGAGCAAATAAAGAAATTGGAGCTCATCAAGACAGAGCTGCTTAGAAACAATCTGCTGGAAAAAGGAATTTTTGTGCTTGATGTCGGTGCAGGCACTGGACTGAGCAGCTTGTATATTGACATCGAAGCGATTAAAGTTGTAAGCTTGGAGCCTGCGTTTGAGCTTCTGAAGAGGAACAAGAACAGATACAGGGTGCAAGGTATTGCTGAATTTCTGCCGTTCAAAGCAAATACATTTCAGATTGTCCAGAGCATCACAGCAATGCATAATTTTGATGACATACCTAAAGCTATTGAAGAGATGAAGAGAGCAGCGAAGAATAGGGCAGTGAATAATAACGCAATACATGATAAAGCAGCTAAAAGTTATTTTATTGTTAGTTTGCTGAAGAAATCACAGAGCGCAAGTAAAATCACTACGTTATTAAAAAAAGAGTTTAAGGTTATAAAAGAGATTGAAGAGGAGAAGGATTTGATATTGATCCTGAAAAGGCATGATTTTTAGAGAGATATACTGCAGGAAGCAGATATTTTTACACTTCACAAATCGTCTGTCATCGCTCTCCTAATGCCCTCGATCAATATGCTTGTATCTTCCTCTTCCTTCATAGAATAAGATTTCTGCGCATGCTCTAGCGCAGATTGCAGCATCGGCATTCTTTCCCATGAGTCAAGGTGCGCTGCAAGCCCGTATTCAGCTAAACTCAATAGTTTGATACAGAGCGGTGATTCTTCAGCTATTCCTTCAAGCATAGCCTTTGCTTCTTTGTAAAGCTCCTCGGGATTTTTAGAATCATTTGGAAGTTGGGCTTCAGGCAAATCATCACCTTGCTCAAGAAAATCTGCTAATGCTATCATGCTTCTAACCTGCAAATACTTATCATGGCTTCTTTTATTTTCCTCTGCTGACTTTGCATGACAATTGATTGATTCTTGGTATAATGTGATAATCTTATCAGCTGGCTTTGGTTCAGTAAATCGCTCTAAAAACTGCCCATAGTCATAAGACACAACGCCAAGCCAGTGATTGTTGCCGACATCCTCTTCTTTTAATGCAGCACGCTTGATATTATGGTATGCATTCGTATATAGGCTTTGTACTTCGACAACATCAAATACATCAGTGTGTTGTGTTAAGTAATTTGCCAATCCTAACTGGGCTCTGCCAAGGCAGTGCATCCTGTTCGGGTCATTCCTTTCTTCATTTCTTCTTGAAATGCCACAACGCTCAATTGAGCTCCTGTAAAAGGATCCTATCTCTTGATGAAGTGCTTCTATCTCTGGATTCAATGTTGCACTTTTTAATGTATCAAGCTTTATTTCCAATACCTCTGCCAGTTCAAACTCTGCTATCGCAAGAGCAAAAGTATCAATATCATGATGTGATACAACTTCTCGCATATTATAGATGCCCACCCTGTATAATCTTTCAATTTTCTCAAGCACTTTTAAATCAGGCAGATGAGGTGTTGCGTTGATCTGCTCATATAGCTTTTGTGCTAAAGTGCATTCTGCACTGCCTGCACTATAAACATATATGGCCGACCTATCATTGCTTAGCATTATCGCTGTTTCCAAGTCAGCAATTGCCATGTAACAAAATTTCATTTTATCTTGGCAAGAACTGTCACCAGCATACTCCCTTTTTACTGAGCCCAGCCAAAAGTAATCTCTGTGACTGCCGCGATGCATCACTGCCATACCCAACAGATTGATAGTAAGCTCGAAATACAATCTTTTGTCAGAAATGTATTTGTCACCATCTGCTTCTGTGAATTGGTTATCTGCGTCATGATCTGCAGTTATATTATGTATCAGCTCAAAAAATGTCATACCTAGACTGAACGAGGTCTGGGCAATCTGCTCAGGTGTTTTTAGGATTTTATCAACTGACTCTTCTAAACCGTCACTGCTTGCTTGAGCCATTGAATCCTTATCCAAATCCCTATTTAAAGAAAAGAAATATTCTCTATGCGCAGCAGGGCAGCATGAGTCAAGAGCTAATTCCGCTGCTATCAAGCGCTTCCATTCATCATCATTTCCTGAGTCTCCAAACTGTGAAGATAGAGTGAATAACTGCGCAGTTAATTCATACAAACCTGCCCTCTGTCCGCTAAATTGCTGACCATACGAATTTTGGAAAACAATTATTGCGGATTTGTCTCTGTATAATCTGTCGAAAAATGTTATGCCTAGCCTGGATGCAGCTAGAGCTATATCATTATCATCCTTATAT
>JAGVZX010000081.1 GCA_018302185.1 Candidatus Woesearchaeota archaeon | reverse complement strand
GTAATCCATCTATGCATAAAAAAGAGGTAAGATGAGGCAGAATAGTATAGGATTTAATTTTCGCTGTAAAGGACAGGCAGCTACTGAACTTATCATAATAATGGCAGTAGGATTAGCTATCTTGCTTTCTATCTTTGTCTTGCAGCAGAAAACAACAACTAGTGTAAGCGCACAGTTTGAGATGACAAAGGGAAGAGCTTTAGTTGAAGACATTGCTAATGCTGCAGAACAGGTTTACCAGGAAGGTCAAGGCAGCAAGACAAAAGTCTTTGTGACGGTGCCTGAGAATGTCAACAGCATAACTTTTTCTGGAAATTCTATCTCAATAAATCTGGATGCAGGAGGAGAGCCTGTAACTATCTACAGAGCCTTGGCATTCAATGTATCTGGAATAGTGACAACTGAAAAAGGCAAGCAATGGATAACAATTGAAAATACAGCAGATAATGGAATGCAGCTTGGAGCTGTGCTTGATACAACTATGCCAAGTATAACTACAACTTCGCCGAGCGGATATATTACTTCAAGTTCTACCGGCTTAAGCGCAACTACAAACGAAGCAGCATCATGTAAATATGATACAAGCGATGTTATTTATGCAAATATGGCAAATAACTTTAATGGTGCAGGAACTACGCATACTGCAGATTTAGCTGGATTAAATGATGGTGTTTATACTTACTATGCAAGATGTAATGATAGCTCTGGGAATATAATGACAACATCAAGCATAATCAATTTCACAGTTGATGCGACAAAGCCAAGGATAGCTGATGTCTTTGCACTATCTATAGGACAGACAACTGCAAAGATAAGTTTCTTGACAAATGAAAATACTAATTCAACTTTAGGGTATGGAAATACAACTTCACTCAGAACTAATCCATTAAATGCATCTTACATTACTGCACATAATTTCTCATTATCTTCATTAAACCCAAGCACAACATATTACTATAATGTAAGCGCATGTGACCAAGCAGCTAACTGCCAGCAGAATGGAACATTTAATTTCACAACCTTAGGAAGCAGCTGGACAACATTGTTCTTTGAGGATTTTGCAAGAAGTGATTCAAGCAACCTTGGCTCTAACTGGACAGAATCTGGAGGAAGATGGGAGATAGATAATAATGAGGCGCAGGTAGATGACTGTGATTCACCAGGAGATAACATGACAACAATCAGCGTAGATCTGTCATCTGCAACAAATGCCAAGTTCAGCTTTGATTGGGAAGTCTCTGGATTAGATGACAGCGCAGAATGCTTAAGAGTGCATGTCAGCAATGGAACAAAGACAGTCGGCAATCTATTCAAGAAATGCGGCAGCAGCCCATCATCTGGAACACAGCTTATCAATCTTGAGAATAACATAACTTTCACTTCAAACATGACATTCACTTTTGACTGTGTAAGCGACCACAGCTCAGATGATATGTTCATAGATAATGTTAATGTGACGGCTTATAGCTGATCTTTATAGTATTTTTTAATCCATGGCAAAAACAAATAAATTTAGAGTTCTGAAGAGATCACAGATATCTGTTGAATTTATAATTATTCTCGCAGTTATGCTGATAGTTTTTTTGGGTGTCTTTATCATTGCAGATAAAAGGACAGCAGAGATGTATAATACAAGAACAAAGCTATATGCAAAGATGGAAGCAGATAAATTAGCAAGTGATGTCAATGGTGTTTTTTTAGCAGGATCTGGAACTAGAAGGATTAGTATGTTACCTTTGACACTGAAAGATAATAGCGCATATAATATTTCTATCTATCCAAATGAACATAAGCTTCAGGTTGTATGGCAAAACTCTGGAATAGAGGACTATTATAGTGCAGCATTGATTGCGGGGAATATTTCTGGCATTTTAAGTAGTATAAATTATCCTGTTAATGTAAGTAATGTTAATGGAGGAATAATCATATCATAAAATGGCATCTAAAAAAATTAAAAAGTTAGTAAATTTTTACAATAATAAGAATGCGCAGATATTCTCTTTAGATATGATATTTGCAGCAGCTGTGTTTATCATTATCCTATTAGGCATTGGGTTTGCATGGGACCATAACAGGGAGAAACTTGCACTTACTGAGCAAAGGAATGATGCTGCAGTTGCAGCAAGAAATATGATGAACACCCTACTTTTGACAGAAGGCAATCCAAGCAACTGGACAAGATTTAATACAGCTGCAATCAATAAGACAAACATAAAGAGCTTTGGATTAGTAAAGACATTTAGCATAAATAAGCATGATTCTTCTAGAAAATCTGTAGCTATTGCATTGGGCAAGAATGGGCCTGGATTTTTATCAGCAGACAAGATCCTTACTTTGTATACAGATTATGAATTTTATTATAATGAGAGCAAAGATATTCTCGGTTTAGACAGAAGATATGATTATGAGATTGCATTTCAACTAGGAGATAATTTTACTAGCTATGGATTTCTTGGGACAAGCAGCATTGCATATACATATGCTGATGGTTTTGCAACTGATGGTGATGCTTCTAATTTTGGGATAAGAGCATATCTTGAAGAAAATAATGTACCTTTTACAAATTATGGAAGCGACTGGCAGAGCTTGATCTCTGCAATAGATGATTATGAAGCAGTAATCTTCGAGGACCCGCATCTGGATGATGTTGACCTTACAGCACAACAGCAAGATGCATTGAAATCATGGGTAAATAGTGGTGGGATATATTTTCAGAAAGAGCATGGAAGGATGATCGAGATATTTAATATTTCCACAAATGATGCAGGAACGAGCACAGGGACTGTAGTAAAGATCGACCCTTATCTGATAAACCTTCGGCTGAATGAGACGATGAGATTCACCAAAGGTTATAGGATTTCAAAAGCAGACGGAGGATTAGTTACATTAGTGCAGCATGAGTCTGGGCATACTGAGATAGGATATTTGGATTATGGTTCTGGGAGAGTATATTACATCCCAGACACTGAAGGGAATATAGAATTTGCAAATGGCACAGAGAAATTTGATAACACAAGAATAGCATTAACATTGCCAAACCCGATAAGCAATGCAACTTTTGGATATCCACCACAAAATGCGAGCAATGTTGTTGTTGTGCAGAGAAGGGCCTATCTTGATGATAATAGAGAGATAAATGTAACTTTAAAAGTTTGGCAGAGATGTGAAGGTGTCACATGCTAGCAAAAATTAGGAGAATAAGATAGAGGAAATAAAGAGATAATTTAATGAAAAAAATAAAAAAAGATAAACTCAGTAGAAAAGGATTCATCTACACATTGGATGCAATATTTGCATTAGTGATTGCTGCAACAATAATACTTGCAAGCTTCCAGTATTTATCTCAGACACATATTGCGAGATTCAACAGAAGCGATTTAGGCAGATTAAGTAATGATGCACTTGCTGTTCTAGAAAGAGATTCTGGACTGAGCAATGTTGTTTCTGGAGGCACAAGCAGTGTACAAAGCTATCTTAATTCATTGCCAGTACAGATGTGCGGCAATCTTAGTGTTTTTTCTACTGGAAGTTCCTTGATAAATAGCATACAGAAGACAGGATGCGACAGTGCAGATGTTGATGAACTTGTTGTTGCAAGAAGAGTCTTTGTTCATTCGAATTCAAGCACTTATTACGCAAGATTAGAGGCATGGTATAGATGACTGACTATAAATTTATGAACAACAGAAAAGGCGTTTTGTTTACTATAGTAACTATTTTGTTGCTTATCAGCTTGTTCCTTGTGACTAAAGCATTCCTGGAAAGAAGCATTGAGCTTGATAAGACAATCGTTGATTATCAGAATATTGAGAAGTTGGCATATATAGAGGATGATATCGTCTCTAATTCTTATGCAGACCTGCTTAAGATAAGTTTGAGCAGAATAAGAAGAGACAATAGTTTTGTGAACATAACATTCAATAATTTAGGTGTAATTTCACCAAACATAAGCCATGTAAAGATAATGCAGGATTATAGGGATTTTATTGTCAATAATTATTCTGCGTTTAGCAATGTGGAGATTTCGTTTAGTGATTTTACTTCGAACTTTACAATCTTTCCTTATAATGCAAGTTATAGGCTTAATGGATCAAGATTGTATTTGTATAACCCTAATTATGAGAATCTGGTTAAAATATCTTTGCAGGCAAGAGTCACTGAGGATAATATAAATAAGAACGGCAATAATACGCCTGCAAATTCTGGTTCTGGCAAAATAATAGAAGTAAAGATTGTTGATAAGGACGGAGAGACTTTATTGGGAACTGAGGCAAGAATTTTGTCTCCTAGTGCTGCAAATTTGCCATTTTATGCAAGTTTTAATACTACAAATACACCTAACATAAGTATTTATTTTGGGCAGTTTGATAATAGAGATGGGACATTGCTTGTCAGCACAGATTATACTACTGCAAATATAACAAGCATAACTTTGACTTATAATATAACGCAACAGAAAGTTTATTTGTCAGCAGGTAATTTGACGATTGCAAATAAGGTAATTGCTGTAAATAAGACAAACGAGGTTGTGCTTGGAGAGGAATAAGGATAAAAAGAGAGATTGTCTTGATAAATTAAGGATATAGATACATAATTTAAAGTAAATTTCCTAAGAAAGATTTATATAATAAGCTGCTTCCTTAGAGTATAGTAAAAAAGAGGGAAAATGGAGACTAATAAGATTACAGGTAACTACATAGTTTTTGTAGTCCTATCTAGTTTTGGGTTTATTGTGTTCTGGTACAGTTTTCTGAAAGAGGATTATTTTACTGTTGCAATGTCGCTCTTGTTGTTGCTTATTTCTCAGTTTAAGATTGAACGCATCTGCCATAACAAAGCAAAAATTGGAGAAAAAGAACATCATAAAAAGCATGAGACTCTGAAGCATAAAGATAAGCTTCACCATAGGATAAGGCACCATATAGTACGCCATACAAGGAACATAGTGCATCATGCTAAGAAAATTGCACATCATGCAAAGAAAGTTAGAGAGATTAGATTGAGTAGCAGATTTTTTGGTAATTTTAAAAGAATATTGCCTGCATCCATGTTGCCTAAACCAAATAAGACAGCTCAAAATGTGAACTTTGAAAAGCCGTTCAGAAATTCATTACATGAGACATTCTTGGATGATATGTATGCTCAAGTCAATGATGCAGGGCAGATAAATATCTCACAATTAGCTGCAAGATATGCATTGACTCAAAATGCTATTGAGGAGTTTGCCAAAGTGCTTGATAAAGAAAAATTAGTCGAGCTTTATTATCCAGCAATTGGGATGCCTGTAGTAAGGAGACTGAATTATATTGCGGAGATGAAAGCGAAGAAAATAGGCGCTAATAATAACCACAAAGGTAATAATAATGATAGTGCAAACAGCATAGTCAGTGACACAGATAAAAAACAAAAGAGGATTAACCTTATATTGTTTGGGATATTAACATTTGCTCTGGTTATGATAGGATATTTGGTTTATCTGAATAAGGTTGCAGGTTAGTGATAGAGATTGATAATATAATTATAAAAATGATAAACGATTGAGTGATGTAAATTAGGTTTAATTTATGGCAAGCTTGGATATTGACAGGAAAGAGAAGAAATTAGTTGAGTCGTATAAAGTAATTGCTGACAATGTGCCAGCTATCG
>JAGVZX010000119.1 GCA_018302185.1 Candidatus Woesearchaeota archaeon | reverse complement strand
GATGTATGGTAATGTGCGCTGGCAGTTTATGCAGCTATATGTCCAGAAATCTATGAGAATGACTTTTTTGCCTAATAATTCCTGGATTGTAATCTTGTCAGTGTAATCTGTATATCCTTCTTTTTTCAAATTTATGTAGCCATCTGGAGAAACAAGCTCAGGCGCTCTTTTGAACTTTTTTTCTTTCTGCGCAATAATTGCTGCTCGATGGTTTATTGTATTTGCAGTATCTGTCTGATATCTACTCTCTTTGGATGTAGTTTCTTGCAAAGTTGTAGTTTGTTTAAAAGAGCCTGTATCTGAAGCAGTGTCTTTCTCATCTGATATGTTTGGACTGTTGCCTGTAGGTGCCTTGAAACTTTCGATGTAAAATATTGCTATAACTATTATTACTACAACACCAAATAGTGCTAGATTTTTTTTGTTTATCTTTGTTTGCATCTTTATTTCGGCCTTAACAGCCATCTGTTTGTTATCTATTCCTCCTCATTTAGCTACCATGTTTTAGTTATGGAAGTATATATAGCTTTTGATTGATAATATTTCGAAAAAACATTTAAATAAGAAAACAACAATAAGAAAGCTTTGCCTGGCATCGTGACTGTCAATGCTAATACACTTCCTAAAACTGCACCAACGCAAGGAGTCCAGCCAACTCCAAATGCTGCACCGAAAACAAAGCTAGTAATATATGTGTTAGAAATTCTTTTTGTCAATTTGTTTGACACTTTTAACTTATGCTCCTGTTCTAACCAAGGGATTTTTATCAAGCCAAGCAAGTATAAGCCAAACAAAATTATGATTGTGCCGCCTATTCTTCCAAGCCAATTTTGCACAGTATAAGAGACATTCAGTAAAATTGTGTTGAGCAATACACCCAGCGTGGCAAATACTAATCCTAATCCAAGCACAAACGCAACGCTGTTTAGGAAGACTTTTAATCTCGCATTCTTTGAATCAGCAACAGTTGTTCCAGAAAGATAAGCAAGAAATCCAGGTATCAATGGGAGCACACAAGGGCTGAGAAAGCTCACTAAGCCAGCTATTGTTATCTATTCCTCCTCATTTAGCTACCATGTTTTAGTTATGGAAGTATATATAGCTTTTGATTGATAATATTTCGAAAAAACATTTAAATAAGAAAAATATTTACTGATTATGGCAAGACAAAGCAATACTTTTATCTGCGATGTATGCAGCAGTGAATTTTTTAGAGTTACTGATGCCTTGGCACATGAAAGCATACCTGTAACTGGTGAGGGTCTTCCTGATGGATTTGTATTCAAGAAAGATAATGATATTTATGCCATTAGACGTGAAGGCTCCACTATTCTCGGGCATATTGATAACGAACACCGAGCAGTATATGCAGGGTGGGTTCTTCGTGATGTAGATGATCTTGATTATTATACCAATGATGATTATATCAAAATACCAGATGACATAGCTTCTTGCTTACTGAGTGATGAGGAATTCAGGCAGGCAAAAGAACGTTTTACAACAGCGCGAAGAACCAGCTGTACTGAAATAGATTTAGAAAAACTTACGAATAAGCTGCCTGAAGGATACGAGCATAAGGTCGTAAAACGGATTGTGCCTAAACAAGAGCCTGAGGCAGGCTATACTGAATTTTATCTAAGTGCTGATCCGCCTCATACAGAAGGAAGGATTTATGTAGAAATTTGGGAAGTTAAAGTAGCAGAACCATCAATGAATTTTGATGAGTTTGATGAAAGATCAGTGGTTAATAGGGAAAAAAGAACATACTGGAGCAAACCCTTTTATCCATGTCTTGAGTTTCTTGGGATAGCTGAAGCGCTTAACTTTATGATAGATAGTTACTGGAGTAAAGGAGAATGTTTAACTCTCACAAAAAGATTTGCTAGGGATAATCCAAAACCAATTTCAGATGCAGAAAATACGCTAATGCTTAAGGTCTTAAGCACTTACAAACAGTTGTATGATTCTAACAAAAGTTGAGCTAAACACATAATTCTTTACTTTCGAGTCGACTTAATCTTTACAGATTAAAAAGTGGCGACAGCCTGCGAGCACTTGTTTAGAATCTTGATAGGTTGTGTCTCCTCTACGTTGTGTCAAATATCTATGTTAATAGATGAATTATTCCATCTATCAATTTTTAGAAAATAGCTGGCATTGCCCGACCCTACCTGGCAGTGTTAATGGCATTGTGCTCGCAAAAATTGGTTGTCGCCACTTTTTATGTGACTGAGGTATTCTTCACTTCTTATTCTCAACTACTTCAATGAAGCAAGATTTTGGAAGCTTGTAAGCTGCCCTATGCAATGCTTTTTTTGCAAGCTCTAAATCTTTTTTATTAACTTTGACAGTAAATAATGCTTCTCCTCGTCTTACTTGTGCAGCATGGCCTATTGGATTTCCAAATGCGCCAGCCATACCTGTGCTCATTCTATCTGCGCCTGCGCCAGAAGCTAATGGATTCTCTCTTAGAATATGATGTGGATATTTTCTTATCTGGATGAAATAGCCTGCTTTTCCAAGCACTTCTTCCATTACTTTGTTAGAAGTCTGTCTTGCGCTCTCAAAAGCATTTGCGCGGATCTGTAAATCTTCTTTTGACAATAAGTTAAGAGTATATTGATAGTCTGTTCTTTGCTCTCCCATAACAAATCTAGCTATTGTTATAGCAGGGTTTGCTTTGATGAAATTCTTCTTTCTATACTTACTTACTCTAGTATAAGGACGTTCTAATCTTCTATATGCGTTGAATTTTCTTAGCTTTGCGATTTTGATTCACCTTTATTTTAACCTAAGATATACTCTTATAACTCCAAAAACCTATGGTTGTTTTTAAATATTGCTGTTTTGATAGGGTTTTTCTGTTGTTTTTGGCGAGTATCTAAGAAATAATCCCACCCGCAGCAGAAATAAAAGTGGTGAGTTGTATCGAAACATTCTGCTGCAGGTGGGGAAAATATGACGGATGATGTAATATCTCTTGGATCTTTTTATTAATTTCACTCGTATCTTAAAGCATCTACTGGTCTTAACTTTGAAGCTCTGTATGCAGGAATGACACCAGCGATCATGCCTATTGCAATTGACAGTATCATTGAATATATCAAGAGACTTGGCTTGATAACTGTGGAGATTGCGCCACCATTGCCCATCAGCCTTAATCCTATGTTTGGCAGAAGCGCAGAGACAATGCTTCCTAGGCCTATTCCGATAAGACCCCCTACTAATCCGACAAACCCAGCATTAAATAAGAATATCAACATAATGTCCCTATTTTTTGCGCCGATGGCTTTCATTATGCCAATCTCTTTTGTCTTCTCAAGTACAGAAGTGAACATTGTGTTTGCTATGCCGACTGCGCCTACAAGCAATGAAACTGCAGCAATTGCGCCAAGAAATAGTGTTAATGTATTTGTTATGTCTGCCAACCTTTCCTGTGTTGCTTTTGCTGAGTTTATCCTGAAGTCTTTTCTCTTTGAAGTAAGATGCCTTGAAATCATCAATTTAGAATCTGCTTCTGCCATAACTGTATCAACATAATTTGGGTTAATGGTCTTGATAATAATAGAATCAAAGTTATCTCCGCCTTTATCATCTAATGTATCTCTAGCAGCTGCAATCTGCATTATTATTTTATTATCATCACCGCCTCCTGCTTCTTTTATGATGCCAACAATCTTAAAAGCTTTGCCTTCAATTGTAAGTATCCTGTTCAATGCCAATGGCTGCTTGAAAGTATTTTTTCCAACTCTGTTGCCTACTACTACAACACCATAATCTGAAGGACCAAGCATCCTTCCTTCTGCAATCTCTGAAGTAGTCATGTCTTTCCAGACCAAAGGATCTACACCATCAACAGAAATTGTTGCTTTTTCGCTCAGGTAATAAGTCTCTCCTCGTCCTGAGACAATGCCCTGGATATATTTGACGCCATTGATGAGTTTTAAAATTTGGATATCTTTGATGGTCAGATTTTTTGATGTAGTGGAAGTTGTTGTTGTTCCACTTCCACTTGCTCCTCCTCCTCCGCCAAAGCTTCCTCTAAATCCTGCAGCTGCTCTTCCACCGCCTGGAGAAATTGTCAAAATATCTGCACCTAATCCTCCTAGCCTGTTCTGAACATTTTGCTGCAATCCTTGGCCGATTGATACAATAGAAACAACTGCAGCCACGCCTAATACTATGCCGATTATAGTGAGCCAGCTTCTAAGCTTGCTGTGCAATAATATATTCAATGCATGCTTAAGTGATTTTGCGAGTCTCATGTTTTTTCCTAATAGGCCAGCTCTTTATTTTTTCAACAGCTTAGATAATTTACCTGCATAATCTTTTCTGTTGTAAAATAAATAACCTAAAATTCCAAGTGCCAATACAATCAACGGGATGTAGACTCTCTTATCACTAAAGAAGCTTTGCTGCTGTGAATTTGTTCCTCTAGAGAATTGGCTTCCTGTGCCAGCTGTCAAGCCGCTAAACTGTATCGGAACTTCCTTTTCTATGCCACGTCTTGTGCCTGTTGTATCTGTATATTCGATCAGCACTCTTAATTTATTATTAGCATTACCATTATTGCCTGCAAATCTTTCTCTCATCTGGGCTCTTTGTGCCTCTGTCATAGAAGATATATCTCTGTTGCTTTGTCTTGCACCATCTTGCCTTGCGCTCTGGTTTCTGTCTAAATTTCTCGATGCAATCTGGAAGGATACAATCGTATAATCTCCCATATCAAGATTGCCGACTATAGATGCAGTGCTTCCTTGGACCCTGAAATTATCCTGCTCAGGAACTCTTACAGTTACTGATAATGCAGGATTGCTGCCTATGTTTGCAACAGATAATGAAGTTTGCCCAAGACTGCTTTCTGAAAATGTAATATCGAAATCTGTCTCACCGCCTACAACTATGCCGATATTAGAATTAACTGTTGAAGTGGTTGACCTATCCTGATATTCAATCTTTGTTGTAAGAGCATATAAGCCTGCAGCAACTCCTGTGCCTGTTACTACATTAAACACTAAATCCTGGCTCTCTCCGATCCCGAGCGTGTTTACATATTTTTGATTGTCTGAACCAACTGGAAGTATCAGGTTATTTTTTTCGCTCCAGGAAAATGCAATATTCTTCAATGGCGTTGTGCCGATATTTTTCAGTGTAAATGTTATCTCTGTCTCTTTGCCTGGCTCTATCTTGGTCTTGCTTACTTTTGAGATTTCAATCTTGTCTTTTGAAGAGAGAGAAACATCAAATTCCTGGGTGCTTTCTCCAGTATCTGCAGATTTATACCTGACTTTTACCTTATTTGTCCCTTCAACTGCATTTGCATCTACCTTTAATCTATATTTTATTATCGCTGCATTATCTCCGCTTTCAAATGCGTTTAGCGCAGGACGCTTAGATATAGCTTCTGCTCCAGGCACTAAGGTAAACGGATATTGTGGCAGTATCTCAAGCTCAAAGCTGTTTGCAGTACCCTGTCCTATGTTTTCAACCTTAAATCTTAATTCAACTTCTCCTCCAGATTGCGCAGGATCAGGATCCTGGTTCAGCAAAGAAACCTTAAGTATTGGTGTGTCTGCAGCAAATATGATATTTGCAGATAAAATAATACTGATTGCTAAAATTACCAATCCTAAAAATAAAATGTTTTTTTTCATTTTAATAACCTCCTATAACCTTAAATTATTATCTCCTATTTTCTTTTCAATAAATCATATCTTACCAATAAATATTTTTTATTAATATTTGAACTAAACCACTAATCCATCCTTCAATTTGATCTGGGTATTTGCATGTGATGCTATGTTCATGTCATGCGTAATAAGTATGATTGTCTTGTTCTCTTTCTTCCATAAGGTTTTCATCATATCCAAAACATCTAATCCTGTCTTGCTGTCAAGATTTCCTGTAGGTTCATCTGCTAACAAGACTTCAGGGTTTATAGCCAATGCTCTTGCAATAGCAACTCTCTGCATCTGGCCGCCAGATAATTGCGAAGGAAAATGGCCTAACCTGTCTGCTAATCCTACCATCTCAAGAACTTTTACACCAATCTTCCTTGCATCTTCTGTAGGCATGTCCTGAAATTCTAAAGGAAGCATCACATTTTCTAGTGCAGTAAGTGTAGGCAAGAGATTAAACTGCTGAAAAATAAAGCCGATCTTCTTTCCTCTAATTCCTGCTAACTTAGACTCGCTCAACTGTGAGATGTCATGGCCATCAAGATAGATTGCGCCTTTTGTGGGAATGTCTAGGCACCCTACAAGATTCATCATGGTTGATTTTCCTGAGCCGCTTGGACCTGTAATTGCGACAAAGTCCCCTCTTTTTATGTTTATAGAGATGCCTTTCAATGCAGCAACTTCAACTTCTCCCATGTTATATATTTTCCAGACTTTATCTAAGCGGATAATTGAGCTGTTAGATCTATCCTTCAATTTTACGGTTTTTTTCATAAAATATTTTATCATCTGAGACTATATAAGCAAGATGGACTTGAAATCCATTGTTTTTATATACCTTTAAATAGAAATAATCATTAGAAAGTTAATTGAACAATCATTTGAAAATAATGTGAGCAACTATGGCAGGATTTCCACAGATGAGTTATTTTGACCCTGTAATGTTTGGCATAGAGCTAGGCTTCACTCTGGTTGCAGTGGTGTTCTGTTTCTTGATCTACTTTAAGACAAAGGAAATATATGAGCTGACAAAATATAAAGGCATCAGATATTTCAGAGGAGCGTTCTTTTTTTTC
>JAGVZX010000118.1 GCA_018302185.1 Candidatus Woesearchaeota archaeon | reverse complement strand
GCTATACAAAGATGAACATGCTTGGAGAAGCTGCTGAAGCATTGCAGCAAGGATTGCTTATTGATCCTCAGAACATAAATGCACTTACCAATCTAGGTGCAGTATTTGAGAAACTGAAATTGTTTGACAAGGCTATTGCATCATTGCAGAGCGCAATAGTTCTTTTCCCTGCAAATGCACGCGCTCATTTTAATCTTGGCATCGTGTATGAAAAGCTTGGCAGGACAAAAGAAGCTATTGCAGCATATGAAAAAGCTGTTGACCTTGATTATAAGAGAAAAGATGAAATCTTGTTAAAATTAGATGAGCTCAAAGGCAACAAAAAGCCAGAGCCTAAGTTCAGCTATGGCATGAGCTATGATAAGAAAGGCGAAGCTAGGCTAAGCAGATTTTAATTTTTGCTTATTGGCGAAAACATTTAAAAGCAAAGCCTAAATTCTTTGATATTATGGTTCAACTTCTAACTGGTCAAGTATTAGACGACAAACTTGAATGGTATAAAGGGAGCAATGCAAATAAAGAAGCTCTTATTAGACTTATTTATGCAATTATTGGAAAGTATGGCGAGAGCTCAGCTCTTACAAGACGTGAAGGAAAAGGCATTGCGGTATATACATTGGATACAGAAGATGATACTGTTGATTTAGTTTTAGTTGCAAATAATTTTGGGTATCTTCCAAGAGTGGAGCTGGAAGATCTAATAGCAGATATCAATGCTAAAACATTTAAAAAAGGAAATGGATTATATGTCGCTCCACTTAGTAAAGGTATAACTGGTGCATCTGTCCAAAACCGTGGATTAGTGTATGGAAATGACTCTTATGAATTAAATCTGCTTTATGCAGGTGATTCTCCAGAAAAATCTAACCTTGCAGAAGGAGGGTTAAAAGTCAGAGTCAGAAAAGTTTACAGCGGGATGGTAGATAGTGATTTAGTTAAAGGTGAAGAGTTTGAACTGCATAATATATTTCCAGAAACCAAGAGAGTAGAACAACATGAATCACAAGGCAATGGTTCTGAATATTTTGGTGGTCCTGTTATTTCAGAACCTACTAGAAAATCTTTAGCAAGCTATACTCAAGCCAAATTATTTGAGGGCATAGCTGCATGTTTAAGCGTACCATTGCAAAGGATCTATAGAGAGGATGCACGGTAATCTCCTAATAATACGAAAACATTTAAATATAACCCAGTTGTTTTATGCATATTAACATTTTTTATTGTATTTGAGGTGCAAGTATGGAACAATCAAGACCATTAGATGCTCTGAACAGGGCAAGAAACAAGAGAGTAATTGTCGAGCTGAAAGGCGGCAAGCAGTTTATCGGAAGCTTAAATGCATTTGACATACACATAAATGTAGTGTTAGATGATGCAGAAGAGCGATCAAACGGGGAAGTTGTGAGAAAAGTAGGTACTGTATTTATCAGAGGAGATACGATAACAATTATATCAACTGCATAATTAATCGTAACAGTCAAGCTGATTTAAAATTTTATAACTAAATGGTATAACATTTATTCGGATATAACTTATCTGGTGGATAAATATGACAAAAGGAACATCATCAATGGGCAAGAAGTCTGGCAAAAAGAACATGATATATTGCCGAAGATGCGGTTTCAGAAAATACCACATAAGAAAAAACAAGTGTGCAAGCTGTGGTTATGGAAGATCTGCAAAGCTCAGAAGCTACAGCTGGCAGAAGAAGTGAGGGAAAGAAAATGGTCATAAGTCATGCAAAATCATTAAGAAAGCCAAGTGGCGGAAGATTTAAGGTATTCAGAAAGAAAAGGCAGTATGAGACAGGAAGCTTACCAACTTTGCCAAGGCCAGGCGCTACAAAACTTAATGTTTTGAGGACAATGGGTGGCAACATCAAAGTAAAGCCTCTATCTATTGAATTTGCTAACATAATTGATCCAAAAACCAAAAAAGCTTTCAAGGCAAAGATACAGATAGTGACAGATAATCCAGCTAACAGGTTTTTTGTCAGGAGAAACATACTTACAAAAGGCGCTATAATCCAGACAGAGAAAGGAAAGGCAAGAATTACTTCTAGGCCAGGTCAGGATGGGATAGTGAACGCTGTACTTATCTAGTAGTGATTTCTTGGTAAAATTTATAAATGAGTGGGCGATTTTCTAGATATTATGGGACCTAAAGATTTATGTGGTTTAAGCAGTGGAGATTTACCTAGACTGACACCCAGTGATTTACCTGTAGCAGATGAGTTATATAACCCTGACCAGTTGCATAAGGAAGCACATGGAATTAGACCTAGAGGCAATAGCAGATCTCCAATCGGGAGCAGACATACAGCCAGAAATACTTCTCTTCCACATAATATTTCTCTAGATCAAAAGATACAAGAATTTGAACAAGCTCATGAAAATGTATCAGTTTTGCAAGGAAAGAGTGAAGGAACAAATACTATAGCCGGACATGCGACAAAACTTTTTACACTTGTTTATGATGGGCCTGTTGATGGGTGCTATTATCAGATCAGAGGAGAGAGTGATTTTAGCAGAAGGAACTTTAGAGATAGACTTGAACGCCAAAATAAAACCTACGTCAATATAGAAGAGGTGTTTGATGCAATTTTAAAAGATCATGAACTCAGGATAAGAGAATATGTTTTAGAAAAATATGTAGATGGTCATGACAAAAATATCGTAGATTTTTACTCACATCCTAATAAATTATCTAATGCCAAATATAGGCCTATCGCACAGTTTAGAAGAGCAGGTAGAAGAGATATTGTCATAGATGGGCTTGAGGGCAGTATGCAAGTTGGAGATGATTTGCAAATAGATCCATTAGAATGGAAAGAAAGAATTGACATACCAGTTGCTAATAGGCCTGGCCATTTTATAGCTTATGCAAAACCAATCAGAAGATAATCTTTTATAATTTTAATCTTATTTCTTGTTCATGAACGCAAAATCTTATAAACTACCATATATTTATTAAGTTATATTTACAACTAAAATGGTCGAACCTCTGATTATAATACCTCTTGCATTATTCATAGTGTGGATAGCATTTGTGGTATTGGCGTTCTTCTTCAAGATCTTTAGGACAATACTTAAAATTTTTTTCATAGCAAACGTCATCTTGTTTGTTGTATCTGCAGCATATGGGTATCTGCTCTATAAAGATTTCATTGACTTGAAAGAGAATTTTCCTACTCAAGAAAAATTATTTCTGCTAAAAGATGGAGAGCAGTATATTGCAGGCTTTACCATGAAAGAGTTAAGCATGGGAGATGACAGAAGAAATGAAGATGAAAATGGATTAAAAAGCAGCGGAACCTCTTCTGGTGATTCTTCACAGCTTCCGACAAAACCACTCTCCAAAGAAAAGCTTGCTTCATATTCTGGCAAAAAGCTGTCTGAGGTTCTGGAAGGAAGATACAAGATAATCATAATTAACGCAGAAATGTTCAAGAAACAGAAGCGCATCAGCTTGCAGCCAGGCTTGGAATTTACAGGCAATGAGCTTATCACTTTGATAAAAAAAGATGACTCATTCGGAGCATTTGCTGAGTTTATGGCTGAAGAGCAGCTGAAAAAACAGGGTGTTTCATTAAAGTCATCAAACCTATTTGGTTCTCCGCTCGATTCACAAAAGAAGCAGTTTACTGAACAGATAAAAGAATCATTTAACATCAAAGATGAAGGAAGCTTTGACAGCCTTGTTCTTGTCTTCATGACCATGGGCACTTTGCAGGAGCAAGGACCATTATTTTTAGTTGAGCAGCTCAAGACAGGAGATATTGCAATATACCCAAATACGATTATATTTAAGAGCATTAAATTAATTCCCAATAAGGCATTTGAATTGGCTGCAGAGAAAGTTGCAGGGAAGTTAGAAACAGAGAACTAATCAATAACTTAAAAAAATCAAAATTTATATATACTACTTAAGTTTATAGATAAATGCAGTAATTATTAAGATACATAGATGTACAAGAGTATTGTTAAATCATAAAAAAGAGGTAAATCATGGGAGTGCTAGATAAACTGATGTTCTGGAAGAAGGATGACTTTTCTGATCTAGGGTTAGGCAAAGACTTTGACCTTGGAAAAGATTTTGATCTAGGCAGTGATACAGACGCAAAAAAGCCAGGCTCTGCCTCTACTCCAAATAATGCAGCTGCAAAAAATGCTTTTGGCCAGGACCTTGGTATGACAGAAGATTTTACTGGCACTTCACCTGCTTCAGGCTCATCTGCGCACCTGAATCTAAATGCAGGACAGCAAGCACAGCAATATTCTCAGAATCAGAATGCATTCCAACCAAGTTTTGCTCAGCAGCAGTCTCAACCATCACAAGGCTTTCAACAGCCTATGCAATCGCAGTTTCAGTATCCTCAGTCATCTCAGTTTGGCTCAAATCCTGACCTTCAGCTGATCTCTGCAAAATTGGATGCGATCAAAGCATATCTTGACACAATAAACCAGCGCCTTGCTAACTTAGAGCAGGTTGCCAGAGGAGATACTGGCAATAGGAGATGGTAAATTCTCTAATTGATTAACTTAATATATCAGAATGCCTTTTCTCATCAGATGATGAAGAAAGTTCACAAAAAAGCAGCAAGCCATAAAACTCAATATAAACTCCTAGACCCTCAAATAATTCTTGTATATTCTGTAATTGTTATTGTGATCTTTTTTGACCAGCTCACTAAATATCTGATCAAGACAAAGATGTACTTGTATCAAAGCATTCCTGTAATCAAGGATGTATTTCACATAACCTATACTACAAATGCAGGCGCAGGCTTTGGAATATTGCAGAATTACAGATGGTTTTTTATCTTATTCACTATAATATTCCTGGGCTTTGTGTATTATACTTATCTCTCACATGCAAGAAAGAATAACAGAGATGTGTATTTTGACATTTGCATTGGCCTATTGGTAGGCGGAGCATTAGGCAATTTCATTGATAGGTTGAGATTTGGCTTTGTTGTTGATTTCCTTGATTTTAAAGTCTGGCCAACATTTAATGTTGCAGATAGTGCTGTTAGTATTGCAGCAATTGGGTTAGTTTTCTGGCTTTGGAAGAAGTGATAAGTAGTAACTTATTATGCTGCATGAAGCAAAGATTCCTTTATCTTTTTAATACTGCCTGAAATGCCCTCAGAAACCCTAGTGCCAAAAGATTTACCGTAAAATGCTTCTCTTAATGTTTTAGCCAATTCTTTGGTAGGTGCAGATTGGATATATGGATAAGCAATGCTAATTCCTCTTACAGCAGGCGGCCCATAATCAGAATCATCATAAACAACTAATTTACCAGGTATACGTTGTATTTCTTTATACCAAGGGCTGTCTTTTTTAGGCTCTGCTTTTACTTCAGGTACAAGATAGAGATATTGAGAATTGCTTGCTATGAGTTCAACAATTTCAGGATCTGAAAGCTTTTCAATTATACCCTGTAAATTAACAGAAGTTGGATCTTCCTGTTTTCTTATTTTAAGATTTTTTACTAAGTCATGAGCAAGTTCTCCATACATAGAGCATCTGGTGTTATCTATCCCCAAAGTGTACCAATTGAGACTTCCCATTCTTTGATGTACATGATGCCAAGCTACACCATTTTTTAATAGGTTATCAATTATTGCATGCCTAAACTCTGTATTTATTTCTTCAGTATCTGTTGAAGAAGATAATAGATACTGAAGAAATAAATACAGAGTTTAGGCATGCAATAATT
>JAGVZX010000117.1 GCA_018302185.1 Candidatus Woesearchaeota archaeon | reverse complement strand
TTCCTCTTCACTCGACCGTCGCCTGCAAACACTTGCTATGTTATGTTATTGAAAGTTTCTCTCTTGCAATCTCCGAAACTTTCTGGCAGGAAGAGTATATTGTGTTTGCAAAATTGGCGACGTACGCCATTGCTCTGGCTGTGTCAATAATTATCATGGCAAGATTTTTATACTACTGCTGATATTTTGTTATTATCAAATTAAGAGGGAGATTATGAAAATTACAGTCGTTGGCACAGGATACGTCGGCTTAGTGGCAGGCACTTGCTTAGCTGACTTAGGCAATGAAGTTATATGCGTGGATGTAGATAAAGACAAGATTTCTAAGCTAAACAAAGGCATAATCCCTATCTTCGAGCCAGGGTTAAAAGATCTATTGGATAGGAATGTACGTGAGAAAAGATTATTTTTTACAACAGATATAAAAAAAGGAGTCCAGGAATCTTTAGTCATCTTCATCGCTGTCGGCACACCAGAAGGCAAAGATAACAAAGCAGACCTAAAATATGTCTGGCAAGTAGCTGCAGATATAGGCAAATACATGAATGAGTATAAGGTAATTGTCGATAAGAGCACTGTGCCAGTAGGCACTGCAGATAAGGTAAAAAAGCTGATAAGAGAAAATCAGAAGAAAGCAATAGATTTTGATATCGTCTCTAATCCAGAATTTCTAAGAGAAGGTGAAGCTATAGGGGATTTTACTTTTCCAGACAGGATCGTGATCGGCGTAGAATCCAAGAGAGCAGAAGAAGTAATGACACAGATCTACAAAGGAATAACCAGGTCAGGCAAGCCTTTGATAGTTACAGACATCAAAAGCTCTGAACTTATCAAGTATGCCTCTAATGCAATGCTTGCAACCAGGATATCATTCATGAACGAAATTGCAAATCTGTGTGAAAAAGTTGGTGCAGATGTCAAGAAAGTAGCATATGGTATTGGATTAGACAGCAGGATCGGGCCTAGATTTCTGCAGGCAGGAATTGGTTATGGAGGAAGTTGTTTCCCTAAAGATGTCCAGGCTCTTATCAAGACAGGCGAGGAAAATAATTCAGGCTTTAAGATATTAGATGCTGTCGAAGAGGTCAACGAGCAGCAAAAGCTTTCAATCATCCCAAAAATAAAGAAATTATTGCCTGAGCTGAAAAACAAGACGATCGCTGTCTGGGGACTTGCATTCAAGCCAAAGACAGATGACATGAGAGAAGCTCCGTCTATCATACTGATCAATGAATTAAACAAAGCAGGGGCAAAGATACAGGCATTTGATCCAGAAGCAGAGAATACTGCAAAAAAAATATTCAGCCATGTTAAAAATCTTTCATATGCAAATACTCCTTATGATGCATTAAAGAATGCAGATGTATTGGTCATTGCTACAGAATGGAACGTGTTCCGTGACCTGGACAAGGAAAAAATGAAAAACCTTTTAAAACATCCTAACATAATAGATGGCAGGAATGTCTATGAGCCAGAGGAGATGAGAAAGCTTGGCTTTAATTATATCGGAGTCGGAAGGTAATGAGTCAGAAGGTAAAAATACTGTAAACTTTTCATATTGCAAATTTTTTATATCATAATTATTTTGAGGAGATGGATATAAATGAGAGCATTAATATTAGCGGCAGGATATGCGACAAGATTATACCCTTTGACTAAAAATACCCCTAAATCTTTGCTTTCAATTGCAGATAAGCCTATGGTCGAATATATCATAGAGAAGATTGATAGGGCTGATGATATAAAGAATATCATTATTGTAACAAATGATACTTTCTATAAGCAGTTTGAGAGCTGGCTCAAGTTTGCAAAGCATAAAAAGCCAATCATAATAATCAATGATGGCACAACATCAAATGAAGATAGGTTAGGTGCATTAAAAGATATTGATTATGTTGTTAAGCAGGAAATGATTAAGGATAACCTGATGGTCATTGCAGGAGATAATCTATTTGAGTTCAGTTTAAGGTCTTTTGTAAAGTTCTTCAATGAAAAAAAATCATCTGTTCTTGCTGTATTCGACATGAAAGAAAAGGATAAGCTGGCAAAAAAATTTGGTGTAGTGAAGCTTGATAATTCCAGCAAAATAACTGATTTTGAAGAGAAGCCTGAAGAGCCTAAATCAAGCCTGGCTGCAACTGCATGCTATATCTTTACACCTAATGATGTTGAAGAGCTGGACAAATTCCTAAAAACGCACAAAAAAGCAGACAATCCTGGGGAATTCTTGAGCTATCTCTCAGCAAAAAAGCCGATCTACGGATACAGCTTTGATGAAGGTTGGTTTGATATTGGAAGTTTTGACCAGCTGGAAGAAGCTTATAAAAGATATGAAGTCAAAAACAAGAATTAAGCGAAATTAAGCAAAAATATATTTCTTTTAAATAAGCTTTATATATTGTCTTATATTCCTGATTTACATGAAAACAATCTTAGTGACAGGAGGGGCAGGCTTTATAGGGAGTCATCTGTGCGAAAAGCTGCTTGAGCAAGGCAATCATGTTGTTTGCTTAGATAATCTTTTTACAGGCAGCATGGTAAATATCAGGCATCTCTTAAAAAATAAGAATTTTGAATTTATTAAACATGATATCATCGAGCCGTTCTTTTATAAAGGAAGAAATAAAGGAGAAGGAAGGATTTATCAGATATATAATCTAGCCTGTCCTGCGTCTCCTGTCCATTATCAGTTTAATGCAATTCGTACAATAAAGGCAAATACTATCGGCGTTATAAATATGCTAGGGTTAGCAAGAATGCATAAAGCAAGATTTTTGCAGGCATCTACTAGCGAGGTATATGGTGATCCATTGGTGCATCCACAGCCAGAGAGTTATAGGGGCAATGTAAATACAATAGGCCCAAGAGCTTGTTATGACGAGGGCAAGCGTGTAGCTGAAACACTCTGCTTTGACTATAACAGGCAGAATAATGTTGATATATGTGTTGTCAGGATATTCAATACTTATGGGTCAAAAATGGCAATTAATGATGGAAGGGTAGTTAGTAATTTTATTGTCCAGGCACTGCATGATAAGCCAATCACAATATATGGAGACGGCACTCAGACAAGAAGTTTCTGCTATGTAAGTGATATGGTGGATGGATTGATTACGGCGATGAACAAAAAAGGCTTTAAGGGGCCTGTCAATCTTGGGAATCCTGATGAATTTACAGTTTTGGAATTAGCTAAAAAAATTATCAAGCTTACAAATTCAGGGTCTAAAGTTATATTTAAGGCGTTGCCTGAAGATGATCCTTTACAGAGGAAGCCTGTAATCAAAAAAGCTATCAGTGAATTAAATTGGCAGCCTACTATTTCTCTGGATATAGGACTAAAAGAAACGATAATCTATTTTAAAAATAAAGTAGCATAAAAAGCTTTATAAACATTATCACTTAACATAAAATACGTGATTCATTATGGCATTTATCAACGAACCTATACTATTATTGACATTTTTTATTAGCTTTATCACTACACTCTTACTTCTTCCATATTGGATTAAAAGGGCAAAGATAGCTGGCTTAGTTGGTGTAGATCTTCATAAACTTAATAAGCCAAAACTTGCTGAGATTGGCGGCATAATTGTTGTATTTGGTTTTTTGATCGGCGTGCTTTTTTATATAGGCATAAGGACATTCTATTTCAATGATTCTGATTATATCTTAAAAATACTCTCTATCTTAACAACCATCCTTATAATCACTATAATCGGCTTAATAGATGATATATTAGGCTGGAAAATTGGCTTAAGGCAATGGCAAAAACCTTTGTTATGTATGCTAGCAGCATTGCCTATCATGGTTGTGAATGCAGGGCAGAGCAGATTGGTATTTCCGTTATTTGGCTCTATTGAGTTTAATCTCTTTTATGCTATATTATTAGTTCCTGTTGCGATATCAGGCGCATCCAACGGCTTTAATATGCTGGCAGGCTATAATGGGCTAGAAGCAGGCTTAGGGATAATCATCTTAACAGCATTAGCCTATATCTCATGGGTAGCAGATGCAAGCTGGATATCTATCATTGCGCTTTGCATGGTATTCTCATTAATTGCATTTCTTATGTATAATAAATATCCTGCAAAAATATTTCCAGGCAATACCCTCACTTATTCTGTCGGCGCATTGATAGCATGCGTTGCGATATTTGCAAGCATAGAAAGGGCAGCATTAATACTGTTTATCCCTTATTTTATCGAATTGTTTTTAAAGTTAAGAGGAAGATTCCAAAAAGAAAGCTTTGCAAAGCTTGGAAAAGATGGAAGCTTAGTGATGCCTTATGATAAGATATATGGGTTAGAGCATCTTGCAATATATCTGCTAGCAAAATTTAAAGATAAAGTTTCTGAGAAAGCAGTCGTATATTCAATATTTGCATTTGAAGCGGTGTTTGTAATAATAGTTCTGGTGATAACATAAATAATTATAAATTAATACTAAACTAAATAATTTATTAGCTGTAAAAAATAATATCACAATAAATAATGTATGGATCAAATGAGCGAAACAATATTAGTCACAGGCGGGGCAGGATTTATAGGATTTCATACTTCAAAAAAGCTCCTAGAGCTTGGAAAAAATATAATCATTATTGATAATTTCAATGATTATTACAATGTAAAATTAAAAGAAGACAGGATAGCGCAGCTGCCTAAGAAAGATCTTAAAGTTTACAATGAAGATATAGCTGATTTTAAGGCAATCAGCAGGATAATCAAAAAAAATCCAATAACAAAGATATGTCATTTGGCAGCACAGGCAGGAGTCCGTTATTCGTTAAAAAATCCTTTTATCTATGAAAGATCAAATGTTTTAGGGACATTAAATCTCCTTGAAGCAGCAAAACAATCCGAAATTAAGGATTTTGTGCTTGCAAGCAGCTCTTCTGTATACGGCAACAATAAGAAAATCCCTTTTTCAGAAGAGGATAATGTCGATAACCCTATCTCATTTTATGCTGCAACAAAAAAATCTGCTGAATTAATTGCTCATACCTATTCTCATCTATATAATATTAATTGTACTGCCCTAAGATTTTTCACTGTCTATGGGCCATGGGGAAGGCCAGACATGTCTTACTACAAATTTACACAAGCTATAACTGAAGGCAAAAAGATACCTGTCTATAATTATGGCAAAATGAAGAGGGATTTTACGTTCATAGAAGATGCTGTTCCGGCAATTATTACTGCTTTAGAAAGACCATTTAAGTATGAAATATTCAATATAGGAAACTCAAAGCCGATTGAACTGAATTATTTTATAGAAGTGCTTGAGAATACTCTAGGTAAGACAGCTGAGAAGGAATTAATGGAGGATCAGCAAGGTGATGTTAAACAAACATTTGCAGATATTTCCAAGGCAAAAAAGATGCTTAACTATAAGCCAAAGACTTCTATAAGCGAGGGTCTTAAAGAATTCGTCGAATGGTATAAAAAATATAAAGTTAACAGTAATAAATATAAGTAAATTTAGCAATAAATCAAATAAATAAAGACCAAAAAAATCAGATAAAATCTTGATTGGTGGACCTGTCATATGCCAAACATTATCGCTATCATCCCTGCATACAATGAAGAGAAACATATAGAAGAGATTATCAATAGGACAAAGAAATATGTAACTCTAGTTATTGCTGTAGATGATGGGAGTTCAGACAGCAATAACTAGAGTTACATATTTCTTTGTCCTATTGATAATCTCTTCTATATGTTTCTCTTCATTGTATGCAGGG
>JAGVZX010000116.1 GCA_018302185.1 Candidatus Woesearchaeota archaeon | reverse complement strand
CATTGCCATCTCCTTCAGGTTTGTCTTTGCCTGTCCATTTATCAAACATTCCCATTTTCTTCACCTTCCTAATATTTTTGTTAAGCTTGCTCCCTTTAATTTCTCATCTATTCCAACAACATTTCTTTCTGATAATTCTTTATGGTCCTCTAAATTCTGCTTTGCAGCCTTCAATCTTTCAATTCTTTCTTCATCACTGCTTGGTTCTCTGGCTTCTTCAGCTTCTATCTTGCTCTGCAGCTCTGCAAGCAATGGCTTAATCAATCCTAATTTTATAGCAGAATATTTCTTCTTCATCTCTTCATTCATTTCTGCAACAACATATAATGTCTGCACAGTTATTTCTGCTCTCTCATAATCTGTAACTTTAGTATACCCTCCTTTATCTCCTAAAGTTAATTTCCAAACATTTGCGAGCTTTCTGGCAGAGCAGGATCTATAAGCCCACGCTTGACATGAATAACCCTTCCATCATCTAATCTGACTTCAAGAGGCTTGTAAGCAACACCATGCTGGCTTCTTGCTTTCTTATCTTGGGCTTTTGCCTCATAACTAGCATCACTCAAGAAATTTCCTGCGCTAACTGAATCAAGGGCTTTTTTAACTTCTGTCTGTTCTTTTGCAAGTTCTGACAGATAATCTTCCACGCTTGCCCCATAGCCGCCTTCATCTACAGGCCTTTCAAATTCTTCTCTGGTTAATATAGTATCAGTAGCTGCAACTAGATGCCCTAATCTTAATGCAGCTTTAACTGCATCTGCTTTCTTAACTTCTGATTCTAATTCACTTATTCTTCCATCATTTAATACTTCAAGGCCGCTACCAAGTTCAGTTGCTTGTCTGGCAGTGCTTAATTTTCCAAGTGCATCGCTTTGGAATTGCTCTAATGCCCTGTAAGCATCATTTACTCTATATCCTAATTCCACAGAAACTGCAGAATCTATTAATACCAAAAATTCATTTATATATCTTAATAATCTTTTCTTATCATCAAAATCGCTTTCTCCTAATAGTACTGCATATGGTAAGCCTTCTTTGCCTTCTTTTAAAACTTTTTCAATGATGCTTGCTTTATTTTCCTCATTTACATCTCCATAATCAACTTTTAATTTATTTTTCAGATAATTTCTCAAGGCACTTGGCTTTTTCTCTCCCAATCTAGCTCTTTCTCTTTTTTCTATAAATGAAACCAATTCGCTGTCATAAATCTGTTCAGCTGATTCTCTATCCTTTCCTCCTTCATACACATCATTAAAACTTTTTTGAGGAGGCTCAACAACTATTCTATAACTATGTCCTTCTGCAATAGGTATATGTATGCCATGCCTGTCTTTCTTGATCTTTACAATCTTCTCTCCTGCTTGTGCAGCAGTATGCTCAAAGTATGCATTGTAAACAGAATCTAGGCCAACTTCATCTCCAACTACATTATCCCAGCTAGGCCTTTGGATAGCTTCAGGCACTCTTGCTAACTTAAGTCCAAATTCACGACCTTCTGTGTCATACGGAATTACTGCTTCTTGCAATCCTTTCAGAATAGCATCTTCACCAGCTTTTGCAGTCAATACCTCCAATAAAGCAATTTCTTGAGGCTCAGTTCCAGCTCTTGGAATTACAGCAACGTATTTATCTTGTTCTCTTCTGATGTATGCAGTCAATCCTGCATCATTAAGCCTAATCGGCATCATTGTTTTCTCATCGATAGTAGTCATTGTGTTGCACCTGCCTTTTCCAATGCCTGGCGTATCCTATAATACTGTGTCAAATATCTTCTGAATGTCCTTAATCCTAATCTCTCTACAGATTTGCTTTCTCTAATTCTTTGTCCAACCTGGTCTGCTAATGTTTTTGCTTGCCCTACTTGCTCTAATACTTTATCAACTATGCTTTCAGCTTCTTTGCGTGCAATCATAGTATTCCTTTCTTGTCCAGGCATTACATCATTATAGAAGAACTGTCCTTCTGGCAATCCTTTGACAGCAGTATTCTCACTTAAACACCCTAAGTATGTAGGCGTATAAGTAAATACAGTTCTTCCTTGCTCTTTTACAACACTTCCTGAATCATCTCTTTTCGCTTCTTTTAACAAGTAATCATCTCCTAAAACCCTGATAAATGTATCTGCAGCTAATCTTGATCCTGTAGGAGTTCCTTTAGTTACAACAACATGCGGTGTAAATGTATAGTGCAAAAATGCCAATATCTCTAAAGCCAGATTTTGGTTGCCTTTACTGATGATATATTGACATATTTTTCTCATTGTTTCAGGATTTTTCTCAGTTCTCTGCTCAAAGCTTAATTTTTTCCCGCTAGTTTCCTTCATGACTTTATCATAAGCCTCTTCATAAAGCTGTTTTTTTACATCATCAGTCTTCAGCATATCTCTGATCGCAAAATCTATTGCGCTTGCTACGAATTTATATGCGTCATCATGAGACTTTTCATTATTTTTCTCTTCAATAACAAGAATAGGATGGCATTTAGTCTCAACACCGTGCCAAAAGTAAAAAGCCTCTAGGTCTGGCTTTGTAAGCCCAGCTCCCATATCAACTACAATTATATCAGTGTCTGTTATAGATAGCTTTCCCATCAAGCTGTTTCTCTGTGCATGTGTATATGTGATCAACTCACTTCCTGTCATTGCTCCAACTAATAACCCTACATTAGGATGCCCTCTTATATCAAATAAAAATTTATCAAGTGTTTTCTTTGGGTCAGGATCATCAAAAAACTCATCTATTCCGCGTAAATTTTCTGGCCTTACTTCTCTTGGCGGCAGTGCATGGTCATCATCAGAATCATATCCTATCATTCTCGTCGCAAATTTGCCATGCAGTTTAGGGAGCCTGTCAAAATCTGCAGCAGTAACTTTATAGCCGCGTTTTCCTAATGCATAAATAATCGCAGCTGCTATAGTTGTTTTTCCAGCGCCACCTTTGCCAGAAGCTATCGGTATTACAATCAGATTTCCTATTGCAGAAATATATTTCTCAAGCTCAGACAAAGGTATGTCTTTAAGCATCCTATCATCTGTTAAACTAGTGTCAAGCTGAGAAAATTTTAGTTTATCAATAGTCAAGTAGTCTCTTGCTTTCTGCCTTTCTCTTAATTTATCTATTTCCGTAGCAGTTAAGCTAGGGCTTGCTAGCAATACATCTAATTCTACATCCGCTACAATTTCTCTAACTTCAGGTGTTACCATATTATCATCTATAAATTGGTCTTATCTCTATCTCCTTAATATTACCTAACCTCACCCTCTTTCTGCTTAGGTTTATCCTCTCACATATTTAAATCTTTCTATTTTTACAACTATGAAGTGGTGTTTTTAGCAAAATTTATATACCTAAGCCAATTTTACTCTATAAATACACAGTTTACTGTAGAAAAAACAATATAACTTAGTGAAAAAAAATGAATCCTGCATACCTTAGAAAAGGAAATACGCCATTAGAACAAGTCGTTGCGCGTGATCATGAGGATATTAGAGATCCTAGTTACGCAGCTAGATATCTTTCTGGAGAGCATCGTTTTAAAGATGGAGAACTGCATATCCGCGGTTATGATTCTTTTCTGAAGCATGCTGCTAAACATCTGGAAGATGGCGCAGTGTTCTTCACTTATGGAAATACAGCCGATCAAAAGATAGTTGACAGGGAATCTTCAAATATAGAAGCATTTGTAAAAGATCTGCATAAAAAAATAAATGCGCAACAAAATCAAGGTGCTCAACATACTCCAAAACTTAGGATTGCAACTGATCTGTTAGCAGCGAAATACAGGCATGCACTTAGCGCATATCTTCATGACAAAATCTCATATCAAGCCTTTGTAGCATCATTATCTCCAGAATATAAGGCAAAAGCAGAATTTATTGCACCAGTATTAGCATACGCAAAGCGAAATAAGATTGCAGTAGTTCCACTAGACACAAAGACAGATGATGAAGATTCTGTTGATAGAAAAGACACAAGAACTGCAAGGATGAGAAAAGCAATTGCTCCAGGCACATTAGTGATCGCTTACGAAGACTTAGTAAGAAATCATGGTCTGTTGGAATCAAAAGTCGCGCAATCAACTGATACACTTACCATCTCACAAAACCCAACACAGGCATTATCAAATGCAGCAAGAGCATTCATGCTTTATAGAAGAGATAGGACTATTTACGAACAAATAAGGCCTTTAGTGCATTCAATAATTGATTTATCACATCTTCCTAATAGGGTGGCATTTGCAGATTATGCAATATTAGGATATCTTAAAAGAGCAAGTAGAGATGATCCTAAAGTTAAAGTTGAATATGCTAGTGATAGGACAAGAACAATTACAACTTTGATACCAGTTCCAGATAAAACTGTGTTAAGAGAGCTTGGAAATGCTTTAGGGCAGATTGAAGGATTGCAGAGAACAATTGCAGGCTATAGAGGAAGAGTAAGTAATCTAGAGCGAAGGTTATTGCCTTATGAACAAGTTCCTCCTTCAGATGCAACAGGACAAGCACCTGCAGAATCTCCTTTAGCTGCGTTACCATCTGCAGCGCCATTAGCAGGTTCAGCTCCTGCAGCTCCTCCATCACCAGCTGCACCATTAGCTGTTTTAACTTTAGATTCTGCTGAAACACAAGAGCCAACATTAGATGGAATATTAGAATCCATAGGTGTTGCTAGAGAAAATTTTCCTTTATACAAAGCAATAATTGAAATTGGATTGACAAGACAAGAATATACGTTAGCAATTGAAACTCTAAATGGTTTATTAGGTAAAGTAGAAGACGATTACTTGGATGACTATATAGATTCTCCTGGTAATGCTGCAGTTGATAAATTATTTGCAGTTGTGAGTAAAATTAAGTAATAGGTGTAAAACATGCCAAATCCTGATGGAAGTGAAACACTTCAAGAAAAAGTAGCAAGAAGAAAAGCAGAAAAAGCAGCAACTAGCGCTCAGCCTCCAGCACAAGCTCCAGGAAGCGGTGCAGCAGCAGGTTCAGCTCAACCTCCATTAACATCTACGGATTTACCTGGGTTAGCAGAGAAGCATGAATATGCTCCACAGCCAGATGCATTAACACCTGATCAAATAGCTCAAGCAGAAATTAAATATCTGCGTGCAAATAATTATTTACCGAGAGCAGATATAACTCCAGTTCAATCACCAACATTTAATCCCTCTGATCTAGAAACTCTTGCAGCAAAGCATACCTTTAGCAAGAAGCCAAAAGAATTGACAGCTGCTGAAGTTAAAGCTAATGAACAAAACTATCTGAAGGACAATGATTATGTTGCAACATCAGATCTTCCTCTTCCGAAAGTATTAACCGAATCAGATCTCCCTAATCTAGCAGAGTTGCATAAATACCTTTCAGCTGATCAAATTAGATTACTGGATGCAGCAAAGGAAAGAGGAGCAAAATTGCAAGAAACCGTTGACGAATTAACTGACCAAGTTATCTCAAAACAAGTTTCATTAACCCTAGCCAATGCCCCAACACAGGCATTATTATATCTAAGAAACACAGGCATCATCTCAGACGAAGCTTTCTTAGGTTCTTTAGTTCCGCATATTGGTCAAGGTATACAAAATCTAGTTGCTCAATATGGAGCTATTAAAGCTTCAAAGCCAATCGCATCTTTATTTGTTCAGTTAGGATTTTATTCATCAGAAACTCCTACTTCAGATATTGAGCAAAGGATTGAAGATTAGAGGGTGCTAAAATCAAGGAGATGCGTGCAGCTTATGTTGCAGCAGAACTAGCGACAGGAAAACCTAAGGAAGAAGTTAAAGCTGAATATGTAAACAAAGGAGATAAATTAAAAGAGCAGATTAAAGCTGTTGGTTATGATAAAGTGCCTGAATTAATAGCTGCTGTCACCAGATGGCAGAAAGCGAATAAATAGATTTCTCTAAATTATGCTATAAACAGAAAATCATTAAACCGTCTAAGAAGTTTATATTATAAACAACCCTGCTGTTATTGCAGAAAATTAAGTTTCGGCAGAAATCTGCTTAGAAAATAGTTTTATCTTCCATTCACTAACTTACTCTTTATTGTCTTTGCGGCATTCTGATTAAATCCATCAGATGTAGCAGCAGCATCTATTGCGGCAGTTATCTCATTAATATTATATTGCAGCCTTACCATATCTAATTTCTGAGTATCTCTCTCAAATATTGCATAGCTTGCTTTATTATTTCCATCACTTGATAATCCAACTGCACCGACATTTATTAAAAGAGCAACCTTAGATACATCTTGAGCTTTCAATCCTTCAATCTTATTATATTTATATTCTATTGGATCTGCTTTGAAATCACTATACCATATGCTTGGAATTTGCGTATGTGCAACAAAGCATATCTTAATATGGTTTGCTTTCATGATTTCAAAATTCGTTTTTATTATATCTAGCCTATTTGTAGCAAGATCTAACCTCAAGAATTTATCTGGCTCTGTTAGCTCAGAATGCACAATTGCAATATTGCCTGTAAATATCTTAAGCGAAGTCTTTTTGCCTTCTAGGAATGTTTTTAATTCTGCATCTAATTTAGTTCTTTGCCATCTTATAGCTAACTTTTCATATTCTTCAAATGGATAACTAGGCACATAACTATCATCTAATACCCTAAGGTCATGCTCACCTACTACAAACTTTACGCCTCTTTCTTTAATCATTCTTAAACACTCATTTGGATTTACTCCATAGCCAAGAACATCTCCACAGCTATATATTTCACTAATTCCTTTACTTTCTATATCAGTTAATACAGCGTTGAATGCCTGCACGTTTGCATGTATGTTTCCGATTACAGCAATTTTTCCTGTGCCAGGTGTTGTAATTACCTCTGGCATGGAACTTTCAGAATGCCCAAACTCATTTTTATGCTTATCATATATCTTGCATGCAATCTCAAAATTATTTATACTTGTATCAGCATTAGGAGAAGATATCTCTAATACACTATTTAAGATACTTCTGTTTGCTCGCGCTGCTGTTAATTTATCATCCAGAACTTGTTTAATAAGATCTTTCAATGGCTTGAATGGAATCTCTTGTGGCTGTTTTCCACTATAGCTCCTAAATTCAGACTCGCTAGAATCATATACAAACTTATTTTTTACCTTATTGTATTCTGCTTTATGCAATGGTAGTGATGTAGGTTCTTCACCTTTCGTAGCTTTTATAATCTCTATTACTAAAGCTTCTCCAGATTTATTTTTGATGCCTTTGTCAATCTCATCATTTAACTGTTTTAGCTTACTATCCAAATTAATCAAGTCATTCCCTTCTAAAATATTCTCTTTCGTACTATTGTCAGCATACGTAAATGTAAGAGTAATCTTATCTTCTGCGACAGCAGTTATCTTATATCTATAATTTGCATCATATTCAATAAATAATTCTAGCAATATATCTCCAAATTCCTTATCAAGCTTTATTTCAATATTATCTACTCTATTTTTAGCATCACGTAAACGTGTTATAATTTTACTAAACTCTTTGTAATTAATTTCTTTATTGCTATTAGTAGGATTAACTGTTACAATAGTTGATCCTGATTTTGTAAGCTCATTTCTTATTAGAATAACCGTAAAAGAAATCTTCCATAAATCAAAAGCATTCTCGCTCAACGTCATCACTCCTGCAACATCTCTGCCTACTTGCTCTAGCTTGCCTTTAATCTCTGTATTTGTTTTAGTAAATTCCTCATAGAATTTCTTGTCTTCCTTTCCAAACTCATTTTTGAGCGCAATCGCGATATTTAATATCATTGTCTGCGCAGCTAATGCATATTCTCCTGTCTTTTTCTCAATTAACTCTCTGACATGCTTGTATCCTGATCTTTCTTGCTCGATAAGCAGGTCTTGTTTGCTTGAAATCTTATTGATGTCAGCTGTTATCTTGCCATTTAATTCATTTATTTTCTTATCTGCTTCAGTTATCTTTGCCTTTATCTCTGCTAGTTTTCCTCCTAATGCAGTATTCGCAGCTTTAAGCTTTGTTAATATCTCAGAATTGGTATTAAATGCAGCATTAATTCCAGGTCTCTCAACCCAACTCTTTAATCGAATAACTTGTTGCTCTATGGCTGCTGCTTTTGTATTATTCTCAGCTTTTAAATCAATCAATTTCTTAATTAACTCATTCAGGTCCTTTCCTATTTCATCATTAATTATCTTTAATGCATCTAAACAATCAAGAATTCTTATTGGTTTTAAATGCCCAACACCTTTTACATCAACAGCTTTTCTTTCTCTCTTGTTAGGTTCAGTAAGAGTTAACAGATGAGACTTTACGATCTTTCCAAGGTCTTTGTTTAAGGAAATCAGCCTGTTTGTATCCTCTATATTAGCTAAAATATATACTTGCTTATGCCTTATGCTTCTTGTTATAAGTAAGCTCTCTTCCAGTATCTTCTGTTCCTTTGCAGCAACCACTTTAAGATATTCTTCAGCTGCTTTCTTTATCTTCTCTTTCCTCTTCCCTACTCCAGGAACTTTGCTCATTATCATGCCTATAGTGTCTTTTCCAAATCCTCCAACACCTTTGATGCCTCTCCATGTCATGCTCTCTTTTTTCTTCCATACTACATTACCTATCATCATCAGCAATAAAACTATAATCGGTACCAAATAATACCATTTTGTATACCAGCTAGCTGCAGGTTCAGCAGATTTTCCAGTTGCACCTGGTCTTCCTGCTGCTGGAGCTCCAGCTGATGAAACACCTAATCCAGATAAGTCATACTTATCAAATCCTTCTCTCTTATTCTCTTCTGTCAGCACATCAAATAGTTCTTTTGCAGTAGCTGCCTGTCTTGCAACAGTCTCTTTGCTTTTACCTTCTGTCTTCTGCAGGCTTTTTATCCTTGCAACTGCCTTGTCAAATGTATTCTTTCTCTCATCTAGCACTAATTTCTTGATCTTGTCAAGCTCATCTTGCCTTGCTTTCTGCTCATCAAAAGAATAAACTATTATACTGACTAACAAAATTGCAACTATCAGACTCATGAAAAAGATTCTCTTTTTGAGTGTTTTGTTATTCATCATCTTTCAATCATACTAACCTTGTTTCTGGAGTTGGTATTGGATCTGCAATAACGCCTTCTGGTGTAGTGTCAGCTTCTGTTTCAGCAGTCTTGCTTCCTTCACTTCCAGCATCAGGGCTTTTGCTCTCAGGTTTGTTCTTCTCTTCCTCTGCCTTTATCTCTACCCATAATTTATGTATCTCATCAAACTTCTTCTTGACATTCTCAGCTGAATCAGCAGTCATCTTCTTTATCTCTTCAACTCTCACTCTGTACTTAGAATAATCTTTTAGGATCTTTGCAAGCAGCTCTTCCTCTTCCTTTTTCTCTAACGCAATCCCTTTTTTCTCAAGCTCTTCTATTTCATAGAGCACTTTATTCAACATCTTGAGCTTCTCTTTGGTGATTGTGTCTTTTGGATTCTCAATCAGCTTTACTTCTAATGCAGCTATCTCCTCATTCAGCTTGCTTTTTATTTTCGCAGCTTTTGCTGCAACACCATCATTTACATCAAACCCTTCTACATCATGGGTCAGTGCAATACTCTTGAATCTTGCATTTATCTGCTCTAATGTATCATATTTAGCACTTCTAGAAAGAATTCCTCCTATTCCATCTGTATCGATCGCTCCAAACAACCCAAGCACATTGAACGCAACAAACGTTATCACAAGCGCAAGTATAAATGCTAAAAATTTGTTCACAAATGTTATCACAAGCGCAAGTATAAGCGCAAGGAATTTGTTCATATCAAACTTTATCAGCACAAAAAATATTATCCCCATGACTATGAAGAAGAATATGTTTTTCACAAACGGCACAAAGAACTTTACATTCAAATCTCCTTTGACTGCTCCCAATCCGAGCGCTATGCCTATGACTAATGCAAGTATATATGCAGCAACTTTATTATCAGGGAATGCTTTAACTAATCCAATCCATGCGATTATGTTGAATATCGTCGAGAAAAGCAGGAAGTCCCAAATCTTTGGATTTTTCTCATATCTTGATTCAAAATCATACATCTTCTCTACAGCATCCCATATCCTGTCAGTGAATGCAGCATAAGTGATTATGGACAAATTCACTGCAATAATGAAAGCTACTGCTATGACAAATGCGATCTTCGCGTTCCTGTTCTTGTTATGCGCTCTCATTTTTTGATTTTAGTCTCTTTTCATCTATTATTCTCTTATCTCTCCTTTTTCTTAGTCTCCTCTCTGGCTTTTTGCAGTTCCTGCTCGATAAAGATTTCGATCATCCTGGAAGGGATATAGCCTTTGACAGAGCAGAATTCTTTATATTTGTCTTTGAGAGTCTTATCTAGATAAAGCGTAAACTTCTCCTTATTGCTTAAGTTACTGCTTTTTTTACTCATACGTATACTCACGTATATAAGTTTCTAATAACTTATATGCACGTTTTCATACGTATAATAGAATTTAGCTATATAAAGCTTTTGGGAGAAATTATCTCATTACAGAAAATCTGTCCAGAATTAGGGACTTAAGTCCATGAAACAGGACAGATATAAAAAGTTATAATCCAATCTTCTTATAGAACCTTTCCATCTTAGAATGATGGTCTAAAGCCTGATCAAGCAGCTTGCTGCTGCCTTTTTTTGCTTGCGCCCATTTATACTCTATTGCTTTTATCTGCTTGCCAAGTATCTTTCTTATCTTCTTGTTCGCTTTCTCCTCTAAAATCTCAGCTCTTTCATTCAGCATATCTGCAATCTTAAACAATACTTCATGCTTTGTCAATTCTCTCTAGAGAATATTTTCCTGCCATGCACAATCAATCTCTCAGGCAATGTTTTCACAGCAGTATGCTGCTCGATAAAATGATACAATGCTTTTCCTGTCTTATGCTCTCCAAATTTATTCTTCATGCTTTCAACAAAATCACTTTTGTGTATATTTGCAGCAAAATGCTCAAGCTCATCCTTGTGCAGCACATTCCTCATCAGATGCACATTCTTCTCTAAAACTCTTGCTAATCTATGCTCGTGCGCAGTTATCGGATGCAATAAGCTTGCAAATGCCTGCTTTACATCATGCAGCACATGCTCTGCTTCTCTTTGCTTCTCTTCCCTCAGATGCTTTAAGTAAGGCTCTAGGTTCTCCACAAAATGCTCCAGATGCTTTGAATCATGCTTTTCATTCTCAATTGCTGTTGCAACATTTTTTAGATACTCAGCCTCTTTCACAAGATGCCCTACTCTGGCAAGGATAAATTTTCTTAATTCTGCTTTGATATTCTTATTGCTGATAACTGCTTTGATCTCTTTTATAGTGATCTTCTTTCCGTTATCAGCAATGTCATGCAGTGCATTCTTCAGCTCAAGAAGATTATTTCCCAGCTCTGTCTCAAAAAATCTATCTTCATGATGGATGTCTTTAAGAGTCTCTAACCTATTCTTATACTGCTTTTTAAGATACTCTTCGTGCTGCGCTAGTTTATCGGTTGGCATTTTTTGCTACTTCCTTTTTATTTATAAACTTCTTTGCTTTTTTGCTTTCTTAATTACTTTCGATTTTGATAATTCACTCTCTAATTCATCAATTGTAGGTAAGCTCGCCTTTAGTTTTTCAGGGATTGACCGGACAATCTTATATTCCGAAACTCCCATAGGCTTGCTCATATCTTTAAGAGAGTATTCAGCAATGACCTTGTCCTTTCTTTTGCACAAAACAATTCCTATAGATGGATTATCTTCCTTATGCTTGAGTGAATTATCTATGGCAGAAAGATAAAAGTTTAATTTACCGGCATATTCTGGCTTAAAATCCCCTGCCTTTAGCTCAATAATAACATAGCACCTTAATCCTAGATGGTAAAAAAGTAAGTCAATATAATAATCCTGCCCTGATACTTCGAGATGATATTGGCTTCCTACAAATGAAAATCCTGCGCCTAATTCCAATAAAAACTGGGTAATATGTTTTGTCAGCTCTTTTTCAATCTGCCTTTCCTGCGCTTCTTCACCCAATGAAAGAAAATCAAATACATATGGGTCTTTAAGCGTCTGTCTTGCTAAATCAGATTGAGGTGCAGGCAATGTAGTTATAAAATTATTTATGACTTTGCCATTTCTGCTATGTAATCTGCTTTCTATTTGATGTACTAATACATTTCTTGACCAGTTATTTTTGATTGCTTCATTAAGATAAAAAATAGCTTGATTGGGATCTTTTATCTTGTTGATGATGACTATGTTATGACCCCATGGCAATTGTCCAACAAGTTGTTGGACTTTCTCGTCCATCTTTGAGTAGAACAAATGCCATTGGCGTATGCTAAATAAATTAGCTCTGGAAAACCCTTTCATCTCTGGGAATTCTCTTTTTAAATCCTTAGCAAGCATATCCACAACTGCATCTCCCCACTTACTTTTAGTTTGTTTATCGCATATTATTTTCCCTATCTCCCAATATAGCTTAATTAGCTCTTTATTTACTGAAACTGAAGCTTTTATCTGCGCAGCTTTTACTTTGGTCTTAATTTGGTTCAATAATTGAAAATATTCATTGCTTTTAACTATATCTGCACCCATAATTTTCACCTTTTGTTGTACCATTCCCTGAAAGTTTTAATAGCTCTCTTTATATCCTCTTGTTTTATCATAATGCTTCACCAATGTATAATATTGCTCTGCCCCATGAAGGATGATCGATGCTTCCAAAGCCTCTCTTCCTACACTGTTCCTTTCATCAAACATTTTTAAAAGCCACTCGCTTGTTATAACTTCAAACTCAAATTTTATAGCTGTTGAAGACAATATTGCTCTTACATCTTTTCTTACCTTTTCAATATCTTTTTCATTCTGCACAACAAATAGCACATCAACATCTGAGCTTTTTTCAGCAGTTTTCTTTGCATGGCTGCCAAACAATATCATGATATAAATTGAGGTGCTTAGCTTATCTTTAATCTCATCTATGATAAATCCAAACTTAGCATTGCTGAGATATTTATTTGTATAGGTCAAAGATGTTGCTGCCAGTAATTGTGCGCTGCCAGCAAGGCTTAATCTGCAGGCAATGGAATTGCCTACCTTATTTCCAGCTGCCATTTTTCTGGTTATCAACGAGTTCACAGACTTATGTGTTAACGCATAGCTATTCTTGATCAGCTTGCTTAGCTGCCTGACTGAATAAGCCTTAAACGGCTGCGGCAATAAAACTTCCATTATCCTCTGTTCGCATTGTGTCAGCATAGTATATCACTAAAAACGATAATACTATCATAATTAGCGATAGTATTTAACTGTTTTGGTTAATTTCATCTCGAACCTATTCTTATGCTGCTTCTTAAGATACTCTTCGTGTTGTGCTAGTTTATCGGTTGGCATTTTTTGCTTTATTGTCCTTTATACTTCAATAATCCAGCTGCTCCTCCCAGTGGGTCAGTCGGCATTGCTGTGCCTTGCGGCCTTACTCCAAAGTCATACTTTGGACCATGTTCTCCGCCTTTCAGCACTTCTCTTGCTTCTTCAAATGTAAATGCTTCCCTTAATACTCTATCTATAAGGTACTTAGCTATCCCTCTTGTGCCTATAGTAGGGTCTGGATTCTCTGAATACTTATTTATGCCGCTTGTATCTTCATAATAATACATCCTTCCCCAGTGCACCCAGTCTTTTCCATCGTTTCCTCCGTCTGCATTATATTTTTCTTGAGTGTTATGTGATTCCTCATTGTGTTCCTCATGCTCGCTGCCATGTGCATCATGCCCTCCTCCATGTCCATGTTCTTCTGGTACCACTGCAAGCGCTGCCCTGTCATATGCAGGATTCATATGCGATGGTGCCCTCTTATATTCATTGCCATCAGGGTAACTAATTTTTCGTCCCAAGGAAGATTTTCTCTTTTTACTGGCTTTCTTTTCCATGGATCTTTCTCCCAGCCTGTCATTGTTGTTGTTATCTTAAGTTTTGGTATAACTGTTGATTTAAATGGCACTAATCCAAAGAATTTGCCTCTGAACTTCTTCGCTATTACATCATACCTATGTGCAGCCATCACATAATCTGTATATGTCTTACTGTGCTTATGGAATCTTCCGTCTCTAAAATCATCCCTGTATGCATCCCAGTTTGTATTTAGGTAATTGACAACTTCGAGTATATCCAGTCTCTGATAGAATCCTTCTTTAACTTCTCTTCCAAAGCCGCCATTATATAATGGCTTAAGCTTACAATCTACACTGCCTTTTCCGTCCTTAAAATCAAATGTGCCATTTATATCTGCTCTTCCATCAAATATGTTTATAAAATCTTCTTTTGTAAACTTTTTTGCGATCGTCTTTACCTGCCATGGGTTTTGTGCCGTCTTCCAGAACCAATAATCTATCAAAACATAATATTTATTTTTTCTTGGGTAGACTTCCAATGGCATTCCCCTTTCATCCAATCCTGCTTCAAGCTCTCTTGGTCTTTTAAAGCCAGTCCACCATTCCTTAGGATTTTCAGCAACAGCATGCACATCTTCAAAGAACTGTATATCTTGGAATTCCTTTATCTCGCCTTCTTTAACTTTCTTTGCTTTTTCTGAATCTTTCTTTTTTAGCTCTTTATATTCATCCTCATTTAAATGAAGATATTTTCTTGCAGTCAATATCTCTCTCTTATCAGAATCTAGTTTAATATATGCTTCCTTCTCGATAGGTATTAAATTAACATCTTCTTTTTTGTAGTATTTTACAAATTCCTCTTCTAATGTCCAAACCTTTCTTTTCTTGCTTTTTGGAACATTGAATCTTCTTGTTACCTCATATGTGTGCTTAAAATGAAGATTTTTTGGCTGCAGGTCAGAATATACTAGCTTATCCCATCTTTCCCATGCTTTGTGCGCAGATGGCTTGAATGATGTCAATAATCTCTTAAATTCCTGCTCTTGCTTGTCTATGGTGTCAAATACCTGTTCAATTCCCTTCATTGCTTTTTCAAACTGGATTTTTTGTTCAGATCTTATCGCAGCTCCTTGTCCTGTAGCAGCTTCCTGTATCAGTTTTCTTATATTGTCTGTAGGCGAAGTTATCTTTTCAATATTATAGAAACCATAAAACATCAGCTCTTCTATGTACTCAGGCTCTTTATAGTCTTTTGGAGAGCCTTCAATCTGGTTTCCGCTTGGCCCTATACGTTTAAATAAATTAAGAAAGTCCTGCGCAGTATTGACATTGGAGACTCTTGTTGCTAGGTGCTTCAATCCTACTTCTTTTCCTATCCATTCAACAAAATCTTCATTGTTTTTTATGTATGCATCATAAAATCCTGGATACTTTTTGATCATCTTATACACAGTCTCTAGATGATATATTTTTCTTGAATCATTTATTCTCTTAACTCCTATTGATGGATTAGGAGTTCTTACATTGATCTCAAAAGGTTTCTCTGCTTTTTTAGGTCCGATCATCTTTCCGCCGTCAAAATGCACTCTCCCAACAGGCTTGATGCTCAGAGGTGAATACTTAGGTTTATTGGTTTTCTTGATGCTGCTGATAAAATCTCTATAACTTTTATACTCATAATTTATCCTTAATTTCCTTAATTCAGGGTCATTGGTTATCCATTCTTTGATCTTACTGTGGATTCCTTGAAAATATGATTCTCTTTCTCTCTCATCTGCACCATAATTATTTAAGTGTTCTATTAGCTGCCTAAAAGTCTTTATCTCTTCACTATTGTGCATTATTGTATTGTTGTGAGCGTCTTTCAATGGCTGGTTAGCTGTTGTGATTGGGATATATTCTATGGTCTCATTCAATTGTCTTGGTAACACCACATTTGTGCCATATTCAGACAGATGTATCTCATCTTCGATCTTCTCTTCTGTTGTGTAATGGCTTATCTTCTTATATTCCTCCTCTAATTCTTGCCTATGGGCAGGTTGTTTACTTGAATCTATAGCTGCCCAATTTTGCTCAATTTCCCAGAGCTGGTCTGTCTTGCTTTTATTAACTTGAAACACCTGCTCCTCTGCTAATTCATGACCTATTTCTGAAATTGCTCTTCCTTTGCTAAGGGAGATTCTTCTGCCGTAATACAATCCTTGCTTTTCAATCCTCCTCATAAGGAAATTATGTGTCCATGGGAAAATCTTCTCTTTAAAGCTTGGCCCATGATGCTCTCCTCCTGCATGCTCACCGCCGCCAGCTGCTCCGTGTGGGTCTGCCATTTTACATCACCTCTCTATATTCAAGATTAATTTTCTCAAAATCTTTTTTATTTTTATATGCATTAATCATTTGTTATACTCCATCTTTATCTTAGTTATCATCTATCTAATTATACTCTGGCTTAGTCTGTTCATTCGCGCTCTGTGCTATTCTCTCTTTAGCGATCTCATCAGCAATTTTGCTTTCTGCTTTTATTCCTAATCTTTGGTGTATCATCTCAATTGTTCCGATCATTTCCCTAAATTCCCTAACAAGCGCCTGCCCTCTTGCTGTCATGTCCTTGATTACTCCAAAAGATTTGCCTGCCCTTTCATCAGCTACTAATCTGATCTCTTCTCTTGCAGCATGCACTTCATTTATCCTTGAGTGTACATAAGTCATAGGTAGCATATCCATATATAACTGCGGTAGATGATCAGGATCAATCCTGTCTGATGCAATCCTTTGTGATTGTGTCCTGATTGCATTAGTAAGGACCTGTTCCTGTTCCAAACTAGCTGAGAAAATATCATCTAGCTCCTTTAACCCTAATCTATCCCTCATTGTTTCAGCATCAAGCAGGATTTTATCAAGCTCAAGCACAAAATCTTTTACTTGCTGCTCATATCTTGATTTGAGTTCTTTCCATTCATCTTCAGCTGTTTGTGTCTGCTTGCCTATTACCTTCACAAAATTATCTATAGCTGCTTTGATGCCAGCCTGCAATTTTCTTATAAGATCAGCAATGTTTCTCTCTTCTTGCGCTAACATTGCTTGCTGCTCTTTTTCCAATTCCTTCATCCTATCTATAAATACTGAATCAAGCTGATTTATAGCTGCCATCATGACATCTATACGATATCTTGGATTATCATGCAGCCTTTTATACATACTATCAAACTCAGCTTTAAATGCAGGGGGAAATTCTTTAGCATTTTTCTTGACAGTCTTTAATTCCTCTGCAAATTTATGGTTTCCAAAATCAACTCTTATCCTTCTGATAAAATTATGGCCTTTATCTAGATTATCATAAAATCCAGATGGCTGGTCTTTTCTTAGCTTTACAAAAGGCATCCTGACGGTTTCACCTCTTGGGGTGATAAACTCTCCTACCCAATCATCGCTTTCCAATACCTTGTCCAATAATTGCTTTATCTCCTTGATAAATTCTTCCTGCTGCTCAAAAGTCAGAAGATTTCTGATCAGGTCATTTTCCATCAGCTCTTTCTTAAGCCTCTTATCGTTAAACATGCTCACTAATCCTCTGATAGGCACATTTCTTCTTGTCATGATTCTGCCATTGCCATTTTCATATTCATTAAATCTGCTTACCACTTCTTCAATCTTTAAAGCTCCTCTCTCCGCTCTTTCTTTTAATTCAGCTAAATCCATATAATATCCGATCAGGTGCTGTAGCTCGCTAGTTCCAACTCTTGTGCCTACTATTTGCATGATCTCAGAAGCCTTTTTCTTAACTTCCTCCTCATTTTTGCTTTTTGCAATGGCAGTACTAGCTTTCTCCATATCCTGCTTTAATCTAGAGCTAAATCTGGCTGCCAATGTTTGCTTCTCTCCTATCTGCGAATTTCCATACTGCCTGTTAAAGTATGCAGTTACTTGCAGCAATTCTCTTAGCAAATTTGACAGCTCAGGATTTGATATCTCAATATTTCTTACTGCATTAGCTATCTCTTTTTTGCCAAGCTTCTCAAGCTCTGCAATATGCATTTCTTTCTGCTTTACGAATTCCTCTGGATTTTCTGCAAGCTGTTTTTTAATAACTAACAACAAAAATACAATTTTCCATTTCTGGCTTTTTGCCAATATCCTATTGTCTTTAAGCTGCTCGTTGAACTCTTCAATCTTGACTACACCATTTTCATTTACATCCTTGAGCAATTTAAGTATAGGGATCAGCCTTATCATTGCTTTATGCAGGTCAGATTTTTCTCTTACGCTTGTTTCCTTAGTTTTTTGCTCTACCATATTTTTTGCTTATAATCATTTAATTTATTTTATTGGAAATGGTCTGATAATGATGATATTAGTGTTTTCTCACCTGTTAGGTCTCCAGCTGCAGGGAACTTAGCAGCCCATTCCTTAGCATGGCTAGCCTCTTCCATCAATGTTTCAAATTCATATTTCAGGTACATAGTTATGCCTAATAGTGAGATCCAAGGTATTGGGTTATCCTGATAACCAAAATCTTCTCCCATGTAAGTGTAATATCTTCTTCCCCAGTAATTGAATTTGCCTGGGTTCTTTAATAATCTAAGATCAAATGCTGGGTTCTGGTCGTATACTTTTCTTCCTTGTTCTGGGAAAATATGGTTGTCATGGTATACTGGAGGTTTTTTGGAATATGATTTGATATAATCAAATGCGCTTCTGCTTCTTTGGTGATATGTTCCATATTGCATATCTTTAAGCCATAGGTCCCATTCACCATTCATGTAGTTCAAGATTTCGTTTGCATCATTTCCAGGCAGATGGTCCTCATAAGTCAATACATCCCTCGGATCAACAAGCTGCCTTACGTCATTGAACTTATTTTTCTTCCTATAAGAGTCAAAATCACCTTCATATACTTGATTCACATTCTCCCATTTTTCAACGTTCTTATTTTTGTCATCTATGAATTTTCCGTCCAGATCAACTTCATAATACATCCCTTTTCCTTTTTCATGCTCATCTGGTACTTTTCCTCTACCTACTATCTCTCCTTTCTCATTTTTGGTAACAATATCTGCTCCTGGTTTTGCAAAGACATAGGTATGGTCAAAGAATCCTGCGGAGTTTGCCATAAGGTAAGCGGTCATCATCATGCTTTTTAGCTTGCTGTGTGAAGAATAAGCGCCTATTCTCTCTTTATAGCCTTCAAACCTTTTGCTAATCTCACCATTTACCTTTAAGAATTTCTCATTCTTTTCTGATAACTTACCTGTTAATTTTTCAAATCCAGGAATGTCATTTTTCTCATATGCAGCTACTGCCTGGGATGCTATAAACAATGTCTCATTGTATAGCCTGGCAATCTTATCATGATGGCTGCACCATCCTCCCAATGCCTCTGGCTCTTTCTGTCCTTCTTCTAAGTGCGGATTTTCAACGGATACATATGTGTATTTTGGCTCCTCTTCTTCAACATCAAAATTGCTTGGTGCAGACCTATAATCCAGAATCTGCCTTCTTAGGACCTTTAAGTTGAAATGCCTTATCATTCCGTCATACACTTGCTCAATCATGCTAGGCTTGCCTGTTATCAATCCTCTGACAACATTCCAATACTGATAATAGATCCAAGTTCTTTTACAGATATTGAACATATAATAGAACAACGGAAGGTTTACTGTGATGTACCAAGGCATCTCGCCAGGCATATCTGATTCAGTCAATCTGCGCATTCCCAATCTTCCTGCAA
>JAGVZX010000113.1 GCA_018302185.1 Candidatus Woesearchaeota archaeon | reverse complement strand
GATGGTATTCTCTTGCAGCCAACTTATACGGCTTGAGAACTTCCATGACTTTCTCTACATCATCCAGGGCTTCAACAGTATCCTTGTTCAATACACGCTCGTCTCCAATGACAGCAATCACTGTTCTTTCTGTACCATACAAAGGCACAGGCTTTAGTTTATTTTTTGCAACAAGATCAATGACTGCCTCAATATTCTCTTTCTTTGCTCCTTGCTTCATCACTATAATCATAGTTTCACCCATTAATCATTTTGTATTTGTTTATCATTTTTAATAAACTCAAATTATTTTATAATTAAATATAAATAAAAAATATATTATTACTTCATAACTTTGCCAACAGCATTTGCAATTGGCTTAATCTCTTTGATTAGTTCAGCTAATCTTTTTGGACTAATTGTCTGGTCTGCATCGCTGACAGACTTTTCAGGCTCTGTGTGGCACTCTATTATCAGTCCATCACAGCCAGCTGCAACTGCTGCTCTTGACATAGGTATTACAAGATCATATTTTCCAGTTCCATGGCTTGGATCAACAACTATAGGAAGATGCGTCAGCTTTTTTAGCACAGGCACAATTGCAAGGTCAAGTGTGTTTCTTGTATAGGTATTAAATGTCCTGATTCCTCGTTCGCACAAGATAACATTATGGTTGCCTTCTGACATTATGTATTCAGCTGCCATCAAAAACTCCTCTAAAGTTGCGCTCATGCCTCTCTTCAAAAGTACAGGTTTTTTTTGTTTTCCTAATGCTTTCAATAGCTTGAAGTTCTGCATATTCCTTGTACCAACCTGCAGAATATCAGCATACTCAGCTACTAAAGGAACCTCATGCGTGTCAAGCACTTCTGTGATTATCGGCAATCCAGTTTGCTCTCTTGCTTTAGCAAGATGCTTTAATCCTTCACCTTCCAATCCCTGGAATGCATACGGAGAGCTTCTTGGCTTAAAAGCACCTCCTCGTAAAATCTGCGCACCAAGTTTCTTGACTTCTTTTGCAATTCCGCAGATCTGGGCTTCACTCTCTACTGCGCAAGGCCCTGCCATGATTATCAGTTCTTTTCCGCCTATCTTCACTCCGTTTACATCAATGACAGTGTCATGCGGATGAAAGTCTCTGCTGGCTAATTTGTATGGCTTGAGAACTTCCATTACTTTCTCGACGCCTTCCATAGCTTCTATCTGCTGTTTGTTGAGCTTTCTCTCATCGCCTATCAGCCCAAGTATTGTCACTTCAACACCTTTGCTCTCATGTATCTTGAAGCCAAGGTCCATTGCTCGCTGTTTTATGTGCTGTATCTGTTTTTCAGTTGCATTTTTCTTTAATACTACTATCATGGTCTCACCTTTGCAATTTTATATGTTTTAATCCTTGTTATCATACCTATTTTTATCTCACATTACTTTCATTCTTTATCTGTAATCTCTCTTCTTTTATCAAAGCTATTTGCATGGCTTTTCAAGCAGTTAGAATTATCTTCTTATTAATCTATCTGCCAGAAACACGATGCGCAATCCTCATCTAGCAAGAGGACTTAATAGCTAAAATAATAGAAGCTGTAAGCTAAGCCAAAACTGCCTGAATTCAATGTTCCAGAGTTATTGCCTGCTTTCATAATGACTAGAAATCACAGGTAATATATAAAATTATCGTCGCAAATATCTTCTTATTGTATCAACTACATCACTTAAGTCAGATTGTCCAAGGCTTAAGTATTCCTGAGCGCCTGCTTTTAATGCTAGTTCTTTTGCATTAGGCAGCAGATTATCTTGTTCTGGTTCATACATTGTGGCAACTATTATAGGTGTGTCATGATTAGCCGATCCTTCAGCTCTGATTCTTTCTATAACACGCAACCCTATATTTCCATAAGCACTTGGTCCACTATGAGTTCTCATAATTTCTGCTATTACATGATCACGTTCTTTCAACCCTAGACCGGGTGCCAATTTTAAATCAAGAACTATTAAAGGATACTTCACAGATCTTAATTCATCAATTGCAGGAACAGCATGCTGGAGTACTCTTACTTCTATCCCATTCCTACTAAGTTCATGATGTTTTGTATACTCATGTTCACCTGTAACCCAGACTATTGTCGTAAGTGTCATATTATAGACGAGAAAATTAGATATATTAAAAATGTATTGCTTTTCTCGAGCATAGCTAAAAGAAATTTCAAGAAAAAATCCAAAAAAAGAAAATAAAAAACCATATGTTAAGTTAACAACATCCCTTACCTTTTCCTTTATCCATAAAATCACCTCCATGGATAATTTATAATGTCTAAATATTTATGTAAGTTAATTAGTGCAGCTGGCTATATAATCATTATGTATATACTATATGGTTGTGTTACAACTGGCAATCATTGATTTAAAGAAGCATTTAAGTCGTTTATCTCACAGTGGATTTTAACGCAGAAATATTAAACTCTCTTCCTTGCAATGGCTTTCTTTACATGCTTGACTATGTCTTCAGCTGTCAGCCCATACTTTTTATACAGCTCAGCAGGCTTTCCGCTTTCTCCGAATCTGTCTTTGACTCCAACTCTTTCCAAAGGAGCTAATGCATATTCTGTCAGAACTTCAGAAACTGCGCTTCCTAAGCCGCCAATTATGTTGTGATCCTCTGCTGTAACTATCGCTTTTGTTTCTGTTGCTGCTTTTATTATCATCTCTTTATCGATAGGCTTTATAGTATGGATATTCACGATTCGCGCAGAAACTCCTTCTGCTTCTAATAACTTTCCTGCATCTAAAGCGATTGAAACCAATGGGCCAGTTGCAAATATCGTCACATCTTTACCCTCTTTTAACAACACACCTTTACCTAATTCAAACTCATAGCTTGCATCAAATAAAACAGGAATCTTTTCTCTTCCAATCCTTAAATACATTGGACCAACATATTCTGCCATCGCATAAGTTGCTTTCTCTGTCTCAACTGCATCCGCTGGACTTAACACAACCATGTTTGGCAAACTTCTATATACAGCTACATCTTCAATGCACTGTGCGCTGTCACCATCATCTCCGGTCAATAATCCAGAATGACTGCCAATAACTTTAACATTCAGATTAACTCTTGCAACTGAATTTCTTATCTGCTCAAAAGCTCTCTCTGTGAATATTGCAAATGTGCTTGCAAACGGAATTTTGCCTGAATATGCAAGTCCGGCAGCTGTTGTTATCATGTCCTGCTCAGAAATACCAAAATTGATTGTCCTGTCTGGAAATTCTTTTGCAAACAAGATGCTTTTTGTGCTTTTGCCTAGATCTGCTTCAAGATTAACAACTAATTTATTCTCTTTGCCTAAATTAAGCAAAGCTTTTCCAAATCCATCTCTTGTTGCGATCATCTCTGGCATTTTTGTTCCCTTGTTTTTTTAAGCTGTAGCGATCACCTGCGAGCACTGGTTGGTGATTTTTATAAGTTGTGCTTCCTGAACGCTAGGTTTACTTGCTTGCAATTAGTCTGTGTCTTTCTTTTTGACGATGATGATACCATGTAAGCTTGTTACCGCCCAGCCCTACTTGGCTGTTTTATTTGATTTGTGCTCGCAAAACAATGGCGGTCGCTACAGCTTTATTTTTTAATTAAATTATTTTGTTTATCATTATCCATTCTTATCCAGCTCTTCCATTGCCTGTTTAAACTCAGCATCATTTGGAGCTTTGCCGTGGAAATCCGGATTATTCTCCATGAATGAAACACCTTTTCCTTTGACAGTCTGCGCAATTATGATGCAAGGCTTTCCGTTTACGATTGCCGGATTGTTAGCATCATCTAAAGCTTTCATTATCTGTTTTACATCATGTCCGTCTATCTCAATCACATGCCAGTTAAATGCTCTCCATTTATCTCCAATTGGCTCAATGCTTTTTGTCTTCTCGACAAACCAATCATTCTGTATCTTATTCCTATCCAATAATACTACAACATTATCCAGCTTATGCACTCCTGCTGTCTGAGCAGCTTCCCAAACCTGGCCTTCCTGTGTCTCTCCATCTCCTACCATCACATAAACTTTGTAATCTTTTTTATCCATCTTTCCTGCAAATGCTATCCCATTTCCATAAGATAATCCTTGCCCTAATGAGCCTGCGCTCATCTCAACACCAGGAATATGTATTGAAGTATGACCCTGCAATAATGCATTTAATTTTCTATATCCTACTAACTCTTCTTTTGGAAAATAACCTAATTCTGCTAAAATAGAATACATCGCTGGAGTGCAATGGCCTTTGCTAAGTATAAACCTATCTCTATCAGCCCATTTTGGATTTTTTGGGTCATGATGAAGCTTGTAATAATAAAGAACTGTCAGTATGTCAATTGCGCTCAGGCTTCCTCCAGGATGACCAGATTGTGCGCGATGCACCATCTCAACAATAACTTTTCGCAGAGAATTAGCTGTCTTTTTAAGTTGCTCTGGATTCGTGACCTTTTGCATCTTATTTACCTATTTTTGCCCCTTGTTATCTCAAGTATTTTTTCGAATACTCCTGTAATCTTGCCTGCATTTAAATTGTTTTCGCTGCAGAATCTTCTGATGCTGAGCTTGATCTCCTGCTCTCTTTTTTTGTCAAATATAGGAGTAAGGTTTCTTGCTTTGATCTCGCCAATCTTTGCAGTCAACAGAAAACGCTTCTTGATGAGTTTCAGCATACTTTTATCTAGGTTATCTATTTGCACTCTTAAATCTTTTAATGTTTGCTTATCTGTCTTGTTCATTATTCCCAGAAATCACAGGAAGTTTATAAATTATAATGCTAAAATGATATCAAGTAAAATTAACTGAAAGAAATCAAATAAAAATGATAAAACAAAAAGAAAAAAATAAAGCGCTTACTGCACTTTGACTATCTGTAATGCAGGTTTTAATTCTTTCCATGCAAGATCAAATAAGCCATCTAATGCGCTTGCAAAGAATGGTGTATTGACCCAGATGCCTACATCATAAGTCGGATGGACTTCTTTATCGTCCAAGACCATGAAGATAAGCTCTTTGCTATCAACAACACAGAATCTTGCGCTGATCTTGTCAACATGCCTTACGTCAGCAACTTCTGACAAATCTTTTACTGCATTTCTGCATTCCTTTGTTATTGGAGCAGCAATTCTTATCTTGACACCGCGCTTTTTTAATTTTTCAAAAGTTGGCTTTAAACTGTCTACCTTTCTAATCAAGCCTTGGGTTGTTGTCATCAAAGTTACAGTTTCTTCTGCTCCTCTAATCGTCAGCTCAAGGTGATTGTATAGGTTATGCCTGCCTCTTAAGCTTCCTGAAAGCTCAGTTGGCTCAACAAGCTCTATACCTTGAGTATGCAAAGTGTTTAGCTCGCCTATGACTTCTGTACTCTTCATTGTCTCTAAGCGAGTTATCTTCTCTTCAGCATCTTCTTTCATGTTTTTCTTGACACGCTCTACAACTTCATTTGGGGCAACAGCTACATATTTGATCGGCTTGCCTAATTTCATTATAACAAAACCTTTTTTTTCAAGGCTTTCAAGAACATCATAGCTTCTTGATCTAGGTACATTGGCTATGTCGCTTAATTCTCCTGCGGTAGAAACTCCGCGAGAAAGTAATGCAGTCCAGATCTTTACTTCGTAAAGATTCAGTCCAAAATATCTTCTTAATTTGCTTAAGAATTCTTCTTTTACTATCATAGTGCTCTCCCCCTTTTTTTATTACTGCAGGATAAAATGAAACTACTACTATTAATATGTTACTATTTTTTACCCTGCTCTAGTGCATTAACTG
>JAGVZX010000112.1 GCA_018302185.1 Candidatus Woesearchaeota archaeon | reverse complement strand
CCTGTTTTTGCAGGTATATCCGCCTGTATAGCCACTTCTATAGGCTCGTCAATCCCAAGAAGCTTAAGAGCTTCTCTTACAATAGGGTGCTGTATCTGGCCTACTTTCTCGACATTCTCTGTTACTGAATAATTCACCCTTATCCTGCTTTCATGCATCTTATTCCTTTTTGAGACAATCACATAGACATACTTGTCTATCGTGGACGAAAGCACTGCGCCTGGCTCTTTTGAGTAAAATTCCTTCAGGTCAGTGCCCCCTCCTGAGAAGCTTATCCTGAATGGCGTTCGCGTGATTATCATTTTATTCTTTCTCCATGATAAAAAATCAAATAGCGGATTGTTTATATTTTTTATGATTAACAAGCAATTCCGCAGCCTCTTCCAGGCTTTTGCATATCATGTCAGGCGAGCTGTTTGCAGCATCGCCTTTGCTTATCAGGATCGTTTTACACCCGGCATTTTTTCCAGCCTGTATATCTCTTTCGTCGTCTCCGATGAAGACTGCCTTTGTCACATCAAAAGAGAGGTCATTTGCTGCGCGAAGAATCATGCCTGGCTTTGGCTTCCTGCACTCGCAATTATCTTCCCAGCTGTGCGGGCAACAATAGATTGCATCCAAATCGGCATTGCCCCTCTTCAGCGCTTTCTGCATGTTTTCATGGATTTTCTTCAAATCTTTTTCTGTCATTAATCCCCGTCCTATGCCAGCCTGATTAGAAATCAAAATAAGCCTGAACCCATTCCTTTTTAATAATCCCAGTGATTTGATTGCGCCTGGGAGAAATTTAAACTGCTTCCAGCTCCTGATGTATCTTGCCTTGAGAGGCCTTTTGTTTATGATTCCATCCCTGTCAATAAGGGCAATTTTTTTTGGCCTGAGGAATTCTTCTGTCAGCTTAAGCTTTTCAACAGTGCTGACGCTGTAATACCTTATATTAGTTGTGTATGCCGCCAATTCACGCTTTTTTATTAATTTGGGCGTAATCATTTTTTCAAATGATAAATTAGAGCTCGGCATAAGTTTCAATATATCCTTCTTTAAAATGAAAAATCCTATATCCACTCCATTTAAGCCTTTGTCCTTGCGCTCTTTGTCATATTTCAGCACAATGCCATCCTTGCTTACAAGCACGTTATTTTTTGTTATGCCGAGGCTGTTAGAGTAAACTGTCATCATGTATTTTTTATTTTTTGATATGTAAAATTCCATCATCTCTCTTAGGTTAAGCTGCCAATAATTGTCGCAGTACATCAGCAAAAAAGTGTCATCCAGCAGTTTGGCTGCTTTTTTTATCCTTTTTCCAGTCTCTGTTGAAACACTGCTCACAGAGTATTTTATTTTGACTCCAAAACCAGAGCCGTCTCTAAAATGCTTCTGCACTTTGCCTGCCAGATACCCAAGAAGCAGCACAATTTCTTCAATTCCATTATCCCTTAAAAGGCTGATTAAATACTCCAGAAATGGCCTGTTATTCACAAGAACCATTGGCTTTGGAGTATTCTTTGTTAATGGCATCAGCCTTGTGCCTAAGCCCCCTGCTAAAATTACAGCCTGCTTAATGCCCTTTGAAGCCCCCATCTAGGCAATAAGTTTTGGAATTTATTTTAAAAACTTTGTGTTGAATTCATGCAAAACCATAGATAAATTATTAAATCATAAATCAGTACTTTATCTTATGAAGGAGAAAATACTCATTACAGGAGTAACGGGGTTTGTTGGCTCACATATGGCAGACCTTCTCCTGGAGAAAAAAAATTATGAAGTTTATGGGCTTAAGAGGTGGAACCTTTCGCGCCTTAGAAATGTAAGGCACCTGATGGGCAAAATCGAGTTTTCTGACTGCGATATCACGGACCCTATCGGTGTCCGCAATGTCGTGAGGGAGATAAATCCTGACAAAATATACCACTTTGCAGCGGAAAGCTTTGTTTCAACATCCTGGGACCATCCGAGCCATTACATGGATGTCAACTATAAAGGAACTGTAAATTTTCTTGACGCCATAAAGGAACTCAAAATCAATCCAAGATTTTTCATTCCGGGCTCAGGGGAGGAATATGGCGAAATACTTCCGGAAGAGCTTCCGATAACTGAAAAGACTGTTTTGAGGCCAATGAATCCCTATTCAGTCACTAAGATTGCGCAGGATTTTATCGGCTATGTTTACTACAGGTCGTATGGGCTAAATGTAATAAGGACAAGGGCATTTAACCATGAGGGCCCAAGGCGCGATAATGTATTCGGCATCGGCTCTTACTGCTACCAGATTGCAAGAATTGAGCAGGGAAAACAAAAGCCCGTCATCAAGGTAGGGCATTTGGATGATAAGAGGAATTTTACCCACATAAGGGACCTTGTAGAGGCTTATTACCTCGCCATGGAGAAGTGCTCGCCAGGCGAGATGTATGTCATTGGCTCTGACGAGCAGGAACATGTCCATACTTTTAAGGAAGTGCTTAATCTGCTTATAGAAATGTCCGAACTTGACAAAAACAAGGTCAAAATTGAAACTGAGCCAAAGTTCGTCAGGCCGACAAACGTGCCAAGATTAGTTGGAGATACAGAAAAATTCAGGAAGCTTACAGGCTGGAAGCCAAAAATACCGTTCAGGAAGATACTGGAAGACAGCCTTGGGTACTGGAGAGATTTTGTTAAAAATGAGATGTACTGACCAAAGATGAATGATGATGCAGATGAGATAAAGGAAAAAATTCTAAAATTGGTTGCTGACTACCATAATTCGGCATATACAAGGCAACCTGTTAACAAAATTCCTACAAGCGCAAAGGTTTATGACGAAAAAGAGCTCATAAATCTTGTTACTGCTTCTCTTGAAGGCTGGTGGACTGACGGCAAATGGGCGATGCTTTTTGAAAAGAAATTAAAGGAATTTTTGCACGTCAATTTTGTCATACCTGTAAACTCAGGCTCTTCTGCAAATTTTCTGTCGATAAAAGCGCTCACTTCAGCCAAATTGGGCGAAAGGCGAATCAGGAAAGGCGACGAGGTTATAACGGTTGCAGCAGGGTTCCCCACCACAATAAACCCAATTATGGAGGTTGGCGCTGTTCCGGTCTTTGCAGACGTGGAGCTTGGGACTTACAATGCAAAAGCCGAGGAGATAGAAAAGGCAATAACCCCAAAAACAAAAGCAATTATCCTGGCGCACACTTTGGGAAACCCTTTCAACCTGAAAAAAATAAAGGAGCTTTGCGAAGCACACAACTTATGGCTTGTTGAGGATAACTGCGATGCTCTCGGCAGCAAATACGATGGAAAATGCACAGGGACTTTCGGGGACCTTGCCACCTCGAGCTTCTACCCGGCCCACCACATCACAACAGCCGAGGGAGGGGCAGTCTACACGAACAGCCATCTGCTTTCCAAGATAGCGAAGTCCATAAGGGACTGGGGCAGGGACTGCTGGTGCCTTACAGGGAAGGACAACACCTGCGGCAAAAGATTCGGCTGGCACCTCGGGAAACTTCCTTTGGGATATGACCACAAGTTCATCTACTCCGAAATAGGCTACAACCTGAAAATGACTGATTTGCAGGCTGCAATCGGGGTGGCGCAGATGGATAAGCTGGAAGGCTTTATTAAAAAAAGAAAAGAGAATTTTGCGTACCTTTACCAAAAGCTCAGTGAGTTTGAGGACTTTTTTATTCTTCCCGAAGCAACTGAGAATTCCGAGCCTTCATGGTTTGGCTTTCCACTGACGATAAAAGAGGGCAGAACTGACAGGACAAAGTTTTTGCAGCATCTCAATGGAAAAGGAGTTATGACAAGGCTTCTTTTTGGAGGCAATATAACCAAGCAGCCTTATTTCATAGACTACAAAATCAAGTACAGGCAAGCGGGAGACCTGGAAAATACAGATATCATAATGAACAATACTTTCTGGGTTGGAATATATCCGGGCCTGGAAAAAGAGCACCTTGACTATGTTTATGGAGCATTTAAGGAATATCTAAAATGAATTTTTAAGATAATATCGAAAGATATAAATATAAACTGGGGCAATTCACTTTTATATTGGGGTTAATTTGAAATATGCCAAATTTTATTTTAAATCCTTGAAAAGAGGAAAATGAGCGATGTAATCTTAGTTTACCCAAAGACAGGAAATGATGTAAAAAATGCAACAGTAGAGTTGCCGCTTTCTTTGCTGTCAATCGCTGGCTCTCTGAAGACAGAAGGCTATAATGTAAAATTCATAGATGCAAGGCTTGATGACAATTGGCAAGGGCATCTTGAAAAGGAATTATCCGCACATCCCTTGCTCGTTTGCGTTTCCTCAATGACCGGGCTGCAGATAAAATATGCGCTGGATGTCTCAAAATTTGTGAAAGAGAATACCCCTAACGGAATTAAGGTTCTGTGGGGAGGCGCTCATGCCACATTGATGCCTCATCAGACAGTACAGCATGACATGATTGACGCAATCGTGATAGGGGAAGGTGAAATTCCAATAGTCAACACAGCAAAGGCTTTGGAAAATGGCAGTGATTTGGAGCAGGTGAAAGATATTGCCTTCAAGAAAAAAGACGGAACTATAATATTCACGCCAAAAGGAGAATTGCCGGATGTAAACCAATTGCCTGACTTGGCTTATGACCTTGTTAATGTAGAGGAGTATGTCAAAAGCGGAGGCACGAACATGCAAAGGTCTTTGCCGTTTGTAACCTCAAGGGGCTGCCCTTACAGGTGCACGTTTTGCAGCACGCCTTCCATGACCCGGTTCAAATGGCGCCCAATGAATGCAGATTTGGCCTACGAGAGGGTAAGCAAGCTAGTCCAGAAATACAAGCTGGATTTTATAAGGTTTTACGACGAGAATTTCACCTCAAACCCGCAAAGAGCCAACGAGCTTGCTGACAGGATTAATGGCGACTTTAAATGGTACATTCAAGCCAGGATGGACAACCTGCTTCTTTTTGATTTGAACAGGCTTGAAAAGAACGGGCTGAGCATTGTGCAGCCCGGTGTAGAAAGTGGTTCTGACAGAATCCTGCAGATGATACACAAGGGGGAAGGCGTTGACACCATGATGAAGGCAAACAGGAAACTGGCAGAGACAGGCATACAGGCGCATTACAATTTCATGATGGGCTTTCCGACAGAAACTTATGAAGAAGTCATGCAGACCGTGGACCTGGCTTTGAAATTCATTGAGGAGAATAAGAATGCGTATATCGCCGGCTTGTATGTTTTTACCCCTTATCTTGGCACACCTTTGTTTGATTTTGCCGTCCAAAACGGCTTTAAAGTTCCGCAAGACCTGGAAGGGTGGAGTGATTTTTATAGGCAGAGTGTATCATGCAATCCGTGGGCCATGGAAAGAATGGAAATGTTCCAGAATATCGCCATGACGTCAAAGCTTGTTGACGGCAAATATATGAAGCAGTACTTTTCAAATACAAAAATCCCGAAATTCATTTTTGATGCGGTAAGTTGGCACTACAAGCGCAAATGGAAAAAGCACGAGTTCAAGAGGGACACAGGAGTCAAAATTCTGGAATATTATACCCGGAAAAAGTTCGGGTGGGTTTGACTGCCTTTTTTGGAAGCATCAACATTCTAAGCATCATTAAAAATCAATAAATTTAAATCCAAAATAAATTTCAATTGGATGTGCTATGAAAAAAGGCAAAATACTCCTGATTATGCTTGCACTTACAGTATTTTCTGTGATTATCAACGGCTATTTCTACGGCACTGCTGACACTGCCCTGCGCGCAGCGATGATAAAAAGCAGGCTTGACCCGGCACTTTACAAGAATGACCTGATGATAAGCCAGGCATCAACCTTGTATACTTATGTGCATCACTTGT
>JAGVZX010000111.1 GCA_018302185.1 Candidatus Woesearchaeota archaeon | reverse complement strand
TGTCTCGTCCAATATACCACAAACCTTCTATTGTCTTAGCTGCATTTGAGTTTGCATCTGTATATGTTGAAAGTGTTCCGTCTAGGTTTCCTAGATACAGAGTCACTCCGCCTGAGCTTATGACTGCTGCAGTGAAATACCATTTTCCTGTACTCAATGTTAATCCAGTTGCTGCATCCCATTCATTAGAGACATCATCCCAAGAAAATGTCACAGGATTTCCTGATGCGCTGCTTAATGATAGTCCTCTATTTCCTCCACCTGCACGGGTTTGTATTATTGGCCTATAATTTCCTAGAGTACTAGGTTTGACCCATGCAATCAGGGTTGCCGTGTTTACTGATGTTCCAGCGCCTGCAGCAAGAGTAAGGTCTGAATAATCGCCTGTGCCGTCTAATTGCAATCCGCCTCCTAAATATCCGCCTGTTGTATTTATGAATGCATTGCCATATAGTGCGCCATTCTGATTTCTGCCTGAAAAATCAGAGACATTTTTATCCATCCTCCAATAGCCTACTAAATTTGTGTCAGTGGAATAAAGTGCGCCTACAGGCAATGACGTAAAATTATATGTTAGAGTTGTTCCGTTTGCAACATTGCTGAAAAAAGCTATTAAGTTAGAGGCAGAAGAATTATCACCATAGATAGAGACATTCATCGCATCTGCTTCAGCATCTGAGACAGTAATGTTGAGAAGCCTTAAAGAAGGATTTGTTGAAACTGTTGTTGCGTTTGTAGGAGAATTTAATGTTGGAGCACTTGGCGCTTGGTTTGGAGTTGCGCCGACTGTAAACTGGTTAGTTGCAGAAGTTGTTGAGAGAGAGCCATCATCTGCTGTTGCTTTCCAGTAATATGTTGCATTTTGAAGCCTGTAGAGATCTAATATTTCAGAATTTGATAAACTCCTGTTAAATATTGCTATGTCATCCATTACGCCATTGAACTCTATACCAGAATCATCACCTCCTATTATCAGGGCCAAATTATCATCATCAATGTTTCCAGAAAGGGCAACACTGCTTTCATGCACACCATTAACAAATAGGGAGATGTGTGTATCGTTCTTTCTTCCTACTACATGATACCATTGGTTTTGAGCGTGGGCAGAAGCACTTCCGACACAATAGTTAGTATTGGATTTTTTCACTAGCATTTCCCAATCGCCAGTACTACAAGTTCCGATAGCATTGATATTATCCATGAAAAAGTAACCATCTCCTTTCTCCAAAATCCTATCATTAGTAGCTGACTTATCATAAAGCCACATAGAAACTGTAAAATTATTTACAACACCTAATTCTACACTATCTGCTACACTAATATATTGATCAGTACCGCTAAGATCTAAAGCTCCTCCAAATTTGCCTCTTGTAGTATTTATGGTGGCTCCTCCGACTAATACACCATGATTCTCATCTCCAGAAAAATCAAAAGTATTCTTATCTAGATTCCAGTAACCGACTAATGAAGGATCGCTTCCAAACATCTGCCCTATCGTAGGAGAGGTCCAATTATATGTCAATGTTGTCGCATTTGCTACGCCGAGAGAATAAGCTAGTAACTGCCCAGCAGAAGTAGTATTATCCCCGTAGATAGAAACACTCATTCCGTCACCATCAGGATCTGACACTGTAATATTAAGTAATCTAAACGTTGCAGTATCAGTTGTTGAATTTGCCGGAGAATTTAATATCGGAATATTTGGAGCTGGGTTTGCTAAAATAAACTGATTTGTTGCAGATGTTGTTGTGGTCGTGCCATCATCTGCCGTTGCTTTCCAGTGATATGTCTGGTTTTTTAATTTATATAGATCAAAAATTTCAGTTGCAGATAATGTCCTGTTAAAGATAGCAACATCATCTATAGTACCATTAAATTTTGTAACTTCATCATCTCCTCCAATTATCAGAGCAAGATTATTATCATTTATGGTTTCAGACATGGGGAGGCTATTCTCAAGGATCCCATCAATGAATATAGAGATATGACTATCATTTTTAACTCCCACTACATGATACCACTGGTTTGTATTATGAGCAAATGGGCTGCCAACACAATAAATAGTAGAAGATACTTTTACGAAAAATTGCCATCGACCAAGAGCACACAAGTCCTCACCCATATCGTTCGCAATAAAATAAGCATTACCTTTCTCTAAAATCCTATCATTAGTAGTTGACTTATCATAAAGCCACATAGAAACTGTGAAATTAGTATAAACTCCTAATTCTGCACTATCACTTACATTAACATATTGTCCATTACCATTAAGGTCCAATGCTCCGCCAAACTTACCTTTTGTAGTATTGAGTATAGCTCCTCCCACTAATGTGCCATGATTATCATCTCCAGAAAAGTCTGAAGCATTCTTATCAAAATTCCAATAACCTACTAATGAAGGATCGCTTCCAAAAATATGGCTAGCTGTTGGTGCTGCCCAGTTGTAAGTTAGAGTTGAGCCATTTGCAACATTCTGAAAGTAAGCGAGGAGAGATGATGCTGAAGTTGTGTTGTCTCCATAGATAGAGACATTCATTGCATCTGCTTCAGGATCTGTTACTGTCACATTCAACAAGCTAAATGTTGCAGTATCTGTTGATGCGTTTGCTGGAGAATTTAATGTTGGGGCAGATGGCGCTTGGTTTGTATTTATTATGATTGTTCTTGTCTCTGTATAATTCATGTTCATAAGATTATCATATGATGTTGAATTAACATAGTATGTTCCATCGCTTAATCCTGTGAAATTATTGAAGAATGGCGATGTTGAGGATGTTGGCTGAGAGACAACTCCACCTGAATTATATAAGAATATTGTTATGCCTGATGTAGCTATACCGCTTGGATCAGATGAAGTGATATTGGCTTCTATATAATTTTGTGACACGCTTGAACCATTGCTTGGAGTCGGTGCTACAAAGCTTATTAACGGAGGAATTGTGTCTGCGCCGACTGTGAACTGCTTTGTCGCAGACGTGTTTATTGCTGTGCCGTCATCTGCAATCGTTTTCCAGTAATATGTCTCGTTGCCTAACTTGTATATTTTCAATATCTCTGCTTGAGAAAGAATCCTGTTAAAGATTACTGCTTCATCAATATCTCCATTAAAAGCGCTGCCGAGCCATACATTGATATTATTTGGAATCATGTCCTGCGTTATTGATGTATCTGTTGTTACATTTACTCCGTTTACATAGAGAACAACAGTATTTGTTGTGTCATCTCTAGTTCCTGCAACATGGATCCATTGACCGGTCGGAACAGCACTTGGCGATGCAGGCTGCCTCCATCCGCCATTGTACCAGAAAAAGACTAATTTTTCATTAGGATCGATTCTTAAAGCATATTGGGTAGGATTTCCGCTCCTTTTTAAGATGACTTCCTTATATCCTGCATCATTAACCACATTTATCCATGCTGCCAGAGTAACTTTGCCAGTTGTAATGTTTAGTGAAGCGCTTGCAGGGATATTGATGTAATCGCCGACCGCATCAAATTTGTAAGATCCTCCAATCTTTCCGCCAGAACTATTAAAGACAGGATTTCCTAAGATTGTTGTAGCATTATTTATTCCAGTCGTGTCAGTGCCGTTGTTATCAAGTTTCCAATAACCCACAAGAGCCGGGTCATTTGGAAAAAGTGTAGAGATAGGCAATGCAGTCAGATTATAGGTTATTTCTGTTCCGCTTGCTGCATTTTTAGTTGTACTTACCAGATCGTTAGCTGCAGTAGTGTTGCTGGCATAGATAGAAACATTCATGATATCTGAATCATAATCTGAAACCGTAACATTTAACAGCCTAAAGGTATCTGAAGAGAATGTTGCATCTGCAGGTGAATTTAGCGTCGGAAGATATGGGGGAGTATTTTCAACATTGAACTGGTTTGTAGCAGAAGTTGTTGAAGAAGCTCCGTCATCTGCTGTTGCTTTCCAGTGATATGTACCATCTCCTAGCCTGTATAAATTTAGTATCTCTCCTGCTGAAAGAGACCTGTTAAGCAGGATCAGCTCATCTATTGTCCCGTTAAATTCTTGGCTTACATCGCAGGTATCAGAGTTTGTGCCATCAACGCCGCCTATACAAAGATTTCTTGTTGATGACTTCAATAAGGAAGTTACTCCTGATGTCCCTGAAGATGTCTTTATACCATTGACGTATATACCATATGCACCATTATCCCACGTTGCAGCAACATGATACCATCTATCAGCCAATAAAGTTGTTGGATCTGTCTGTTGAGAATACGTAAATCCATCATTGCTGATAGCTAAATACAATTTGCTTGTTTCTGTCCCAAATCTCCACTGCCTACCGCCCTGGTTTCCGTCCCATTTACCGGCTATGCTGGCTAAATTAAGAGAGCCGACAGAATATATCCATGCAGCAACTGTGAAATTATTTGTAGCTGAAAAATTAAATGATTGGTCTGCAGCAACCTCAACGTAATCTAAAGTGCCGTCTAACTGCAATGCACCTCCAAGTTTTCCAGCAGATTTATTGATGAAAGCATTTCCAGAGAGTGTACCTGTAAGGCCTTTAGCAGAATCGCTTGCATTAAAGTCAAATGGATAATAACTTCCTATGCTTCTGTCTGCCAGATAAAGAGAGCTTGCTGTCGGTGCGGTCCAGTTGTAAGTAAGTGTTGTGCCATTTGCAATATTTTCAAGATATGCAATAAGCTTTGAAGCAGATAAGTTATTGCCGTATATAGAAACGTTCATCAAGTCTCCTTCTGGGTCAGTGACTGTCAGATTGAGCAATCTAAAGCCGGGTTTTGCAATTGAGTTATTTGCTGGAGCGTTTAATGTCGGTGCATTTGGCGGATTATTTGGGTCAATTATATGATCAAACTCGAGTGAGCCATCATAAACAAACAAGTCAAATGTATCCTGTGTTCCGGAAAGAGAAGTCAAATAAACTTTATTATATACATTATCATTCAAGCTTGTAAACTCTGCGATAACCTGTGTTCCATCCTGCTCGTAGATTTTTATTTTTGGATTGCCGGAAACAGTCCGTGGATAGACAGTGATATCGTTCTGCGACGTTAACGTGCTTTCAAATACAACCCTTACATAATCATCTGCTGGAATAGTTTCTGTCCAAACTCCATCCAAAGCTTTTGCCTGCTCAAAGATGTTTGAGATCACATTCTTATTAGCATCAAGATGGTCTGCTTTTGTGATGTTGATAAAGCCGCCTGCATATCCAGAAAATGAGGTTACTGTGAAAGTTATAGAATCTCCGCTATCGACAAAAGGTATTTCTGTCTTTCTCCATTTTGAGCAAGTAAAGGAAGTTACATCAAAATCATCGCACTTTAAGACTGCATTTACCTCTCCTGTCTTTGGCAAAGTTAAGGTAGCGTTTTCAAAAGTAAGACTCTCAGCTGCAAATACTTTTGTCTTGATTCTCTTATCAGCAATATCATCGAATTTTGCAGTATAGCCTTGAGGGATTTCAGAAATACCTTCAACAATTACTTTGCCTTCAGGCTTAGCTGCTTGATCTGCATCTAAGGTTACAAATCTTCCGACCAATGTCTGCTCTTCCTTGGTAGAAAGCTCTAAGCGATGCTTGTTTTGTTTTTTTGTTATCTTATATTTGCCAAGAGGCTTTTCTGCTTTGTCTTGCAATCTTATTTCAATATTTTTGACTACTTCCTCTTTATCTTCTTTAGTCTCTTCCTCAGGCTTTTTTTCCCTTTCATAAGTAAGTGTTGTGATATAAACTTGGGAATCATTTATCTTAAAATCTAAAGTGATGTTGCTTGTTGAAGTCTGCGCAGACATCAAGGAAGCTTATCTGCTCTTCATGCAAATCATTTGAGAGATTGACGATAAGCATGCCTTGATAATATATCAGTGCAGAGCCATTTGCTCCTATAAGGTTTCCTGTCAGTTTTATAGTGTCAATGCTTTCATTAAGCTGCAAAGTAAAAGAAGTATCATTGTTAAAAAATTCATATATCGGAAGCTTGACTGTCTCTTTCTGCTCTTTTGCTAGTTCATTTCCAACGACAACAACTAAAGTAAGTGCAAGAATAACTCCTATTATGAAGATTGCATCTTGCAAAGGATGACGCTCTTCTCTAAACACCTCTTTTTGAGCCATTTTTTAGATAGTGACCTCTTGTTTAATGAAGTAGTTGTGGATAAGATTACAAAACCAAGTATAACTACTGTAAGTTTTCAGCACATCATCTATCTTAAGCCTAGAAAATAATTTATTCTCTACTAAACTCCCTCTTTTCTCACTCATTTCATGTAAGATGTTTGATGTAAGCGTGAATTATTTCGCAAGCAAAAACTTATAAAGATAAAACCCAGTAAATAAAAACAAATTGACAAAGGAGAGATAATATCCTTGCATGACAAGCTTTCTGCTCTCGCCTAGCTTTGAGTAATGAAGCTTAAAGTATGCAACTGCAAGCAATAAAAAGTTAGATAACGATAATAATATGGCTATGCCTGGCAATCTGAATACAAACACACTGTGCACGGAAAAAAACAATAATGAGAGTGATAATGGCAAATAAATCAGCGAGAATGTAGGATAATCGTGGCCAGAAGAATGTTGGTCAATATTTACATGCATGTTTTTCCATAATCTTTCTGCAGAGTAAAGAACCATCAGGCCATATAGAATATTCTCTAATATTGTAAGCTTGAGGTGATTTACTGGAATTATCCTGTTCAAAAAGAGGTACAAAAACAATATGAATACAGGAATCAGCAACCCAAATGTCGGCAAAAGCAGCAGCTCATGAGGGTATTTCTTGATCTTATTTAAAATCACAAAAAAGATGTTAAAGGCCATGGTCAATAATATGATAGGAATAAAGACAAAGCCTATTATGACGTTTGATGAGACATATAGGCCATATACTGAGATAAAAAGATTTAAAACATAGACCAAAACATACAACAACAGAAGTTTTGACAGTGTAGAATGCCTTATGCTGGCAGTAAATTTAGTTATAAAGCTGCTTTTAATATTCTGAACCATCAAACACCCTCTTTTTTAATGATAATAGCATTTTTCTTATATAAAGGTTTCTGCTTTCTTCGATTTTTATATGATCAGGTAACATCAATCTAGATTCTAGCAAATATATGTATCAGGCCTTTCTTTTTAGATAAACACCTCGATCACTTTTGCTTCTACCTTATATATTTTTATTAGATCAAAAATCTCATTTTTATATTGCACAGGAAGCATTATGCAGCTCTTGCCAAGCTTTTTTCCGTCATATC
>JAGVZX010000075.1 GCA_018302185.1 Candidatus Woesearchaeota archaeon | reverse complement strand
GTCACTTATCCTTATCTTGCTCTCTCCGCCATACCTATCTTTGAAATCTATCGGAACTTCCTTGATAGAATATTTTCTTTTTAATGCTTTTAATGATAATTCAGCTTCCATGTCAAATCCATCTGCTTCTAATATCCCATTAAACTTTTTAACGTTTATAAGCTTCATCCCTGAATTTATATCTTTAAGCCTGCCATTAAATAAAATATTAGTCAAGATCGTATGGAACCTATTAGGAAGCCTATGGAGCCACTTTATCTTTTTTATATCTCTAATTCCTGCAATTAAATCATAGTGTTCTGCATATCCTATCAATTTTGAAAGCTCTTCAGGTGGATAGCTGCCGTCGCAGTCCAGCCTTATCATATAATCATAGCCTTTTGCAGCGGCTATCTTTAAGGCAGATTTAATGCCGCATCCGAATCCTTTGCCTTCTCTCTGGTAAACAGCAATGCCAAGACTCTCTGCAATCTCTTTTGTCTTATCTTTAGACTGTTCATCAACTACATAGATATCATCATATCCGCTTTTTCTTAACTTATCTATCATATATGCAATGCTCTCTTCTTCATTTTTTGCGACAAGTGCAACGCCTATCTTTAGCTTTTTCTGCATCATTTTACACCCTGGACATAATATTGCGCGCCGATCGGAAGTCTTTTCATATATTTCTCTAAAAATCTCAGCATTGATAAGGCTTTTGGGAAGAACAAGTAATAATGCCCTTTCTTTACCTTAAATCCTGCTTTTTTCATGACATTTTCCAATCTATCAGAAGTTATTACTTTTGCATCTTTGTCCAATCTGCATTCTCTCATAACTTTCATCATCAACGGATTATATGGATTATTCTCGAAAATAAAGACTTTTCCTCCTGGCTTAAGTATCCTATGAAAATCGGCTAATATTTTTAAGTGCTTATCATGGTTTATATGATGGAAAGTCCCATTACTATAAATTACGTCAAAAGTATTGTCTTTAAACCTTTTAGGCTTATCAAAATTGACTCTTTGCAACTTGAGCGACTTTGCTTTATTTATACTGTCTGTGGAAGTATCAATACCCCAGATCTGCGCCATCGGAAAATATCTCTTAAAGAATATTTCTGTTATACCGATTCCGCACCCGTAATCAAGTATCTTCCCTGGAATGGACCCTTTCAATGCATTCTTGACCAGCTTTATCCGTGTCTCGACAAAATAATTAAACTTTTCGCCGCTAACGCTTGCTGCTTTGTCTATCTCTTGCGTATATTCATCTGCATACTTATCAAATTCAGATCTCATTTTCAACAGTTCTCTTAATCCCTTCTTCAATCGATATCTTAGGGAGCCATCCTATCAATTTCCAGGCTTTATCTATACTTAACATATAATCAAAAAGCTCATTCTCCCTATATGGCTTGGTTTCCTTTATCTTTGCTTTTTTTCCTGATATTCTTTCAACAAGATGGATAATCTCTTTCAGCTGATGCTGTTTTCCGCTTCCTATATTTATCACTTGCCCTTTAATAATTGACTTATCCTTCAATGATAATATCTTAACTATCGCATCTATCAAATCTTCAACGTAAATATAATCCCTTTTCTGTTCACATCTTGTCGTTTCCATCTCTTTTTCTTTAATTATATTATTTATGGCTTGTGAAAGAAACTTATTATCTTTCTGTCCAGGACCATAAACCAGGGCCGGCCTTAGGGTAATAATATTCCTATCATATTTTATAGCATGTTCTTTTGCATACCCTTCAGCTTTATATTTTGAGATAGCATATGGTGACACAGGATTTAATATGATATCCTCTTTAAACGGAACCTTATTGCCAAAATATACATCAGATGTGCATATATTCACAAAGACTTCATAATCAATCTTATCACATGCATCAATGATGTTAATGGTCCCATCTAGGTTTATCTTCATCGCCTTTTCCATAAGATTGTTGTTCCTGCTTGGATCACTAAATCCAGCAAGATGGATTATCAAGCCAGGGTTTACATCTTTAACTATCTGTGCCAGCTTCTCTCTGTCTGTTATATCACAAACCATGACCTGTACATCTTTTTGAGCTAAAATCGTGTTATCTATCCCATATACTTCAAATCCATCTCTGACAAGCCTTCTTGCCAGATGTTGGCCTATAAATCCAGAAATACCAGTTATCAGCACTCTTTTACTTATCATAACCCATCCTCTATAAGAATAATAATCTATTATTTAATTCTTCTCAAAAAATGCCTTATACCATTGTACTGTCTTCTTTAATCCATCATCAATTTTTGTCTTAGCTTTCCAACTAAGCATTTTTTTTGCTTTATTACAATCTAAATACTGCTCTTTAATCTCATTTTTCGCCTCATTTAAAATTTTAGGCTTTAAGCTGCTTCCGTTAATCTTAATAATCTTCTGCACTAATTCTATAACACTTACAGGTTGTTCAGGGCTGAAATTAAAAGCTTCGCCTCTTATCTCTTTGCTATCTAACTGCCTGCCAAGGGACAGAAAAGCATCAACAGCATCCTCAACGTAAAAATAATCTCTTACAAAACTTCCGTCACTCCTTATCACTGGCTCCTCTCCTGCCAAAATTGACTTGATCGTTCCAGGGATTATCCTATTGAAATTTAAATCTCCTCCGCCATATATATTGCCGCATCTTGCTATTCCAATTGGCATATTATATGTATGCGCATATGCCTGGGATATTATATCACAACAGCTTTTGCTTGCGTCATAAGGATGTTTTCCGTTAAGGGATGTTTGCTCAGTATAAGGCAACTTTTCAGAGTCGCCGTATGCTTTATCACTTGTAGAGATTATTATCCTTTTAATCAATTTATTATTGCGAAGCGCCTCTAAAAGGTTCCATGTTCCTCGTACATTTGACTCAAATGTCGGCACAGGGCTCCTATTAGCTGTCTGCACAATAGCCTGCGCAGCCAGATGAAAACAGGTATCAATCTCATATTCATTCAATGCTCTCTCAACTGTCCAATAATCTTCAAGGCTGCCATTCACAATATTAACTTTTTTTATTGAACCTGAAAGCTCAAGCTCAGAATTAGGGACATGGTCTCTTTTTAGGATTGTAATGTTTGCCTTCTCAGCCAAGAGCTTTTTCACCAGCCAGCTTCCTAATATGCCTGTCGCTCCTGTCACAAAAACGTTCTTATCCTTCCAAAAATTTTCATCTCTCATTTTCATCTCTTATGCTACCACACTTTCCATTCTGCTTTTCCTTCTTTCCATAACTGGTTCAATAAATCCGTGTGCTGTATCGTGTCCATGCACTGCCAGAATCCGTCATGCCTATATGCTATAAACTGGCTGTCTTTTGCCAGATTTTTTAATGGCTCTCCTTCCAGCATGCAGTCATTATCATCAGTCAGGTAATCAAATATCTTTCTTTTAAACACAAAATATCCACCGTCTATCCTTCCATCATGCACTAAATTTTTTTTTGTGAAATCAACTATCCTTGTCCCATCTATGTTAAGGACACCAAATCTTGCCAATGGCCTTACTGCTGTCACTGTCCCTATCTTATCTTCTTTCTTATGGAACTTGAATAATTTATCAATATCAACATCTGCAACGCCATCACCATATGTCAAGAAAAAGTCATCTTCAGTTATGTATTTCTCGATCTTTTTTATTCTTGCGCCTGTGTTTGTTTCTAAGCCAGTCTCTGCAAATGTAATGTTCCAATCTTCGATGTCCTGATGATTATGGTACTTGATCTTTTTTGTTTTTGGATTATATGTAAAGTCGGTGTTATATGTATTAAGCTCTGTAAAGAATTTTTTGATCAGATATCCTTTGTATCCAAGGCAGAGAATAAAATCCTTAATGCCATAATGCGAATAAGTCTTCATTATGTGCCATAATATCGGCATATTTCCTATCTCAATCAACGGCTTAGGCCTAAATTCAGTTTCTTCTCGTAGCCTCGTACCTTTTCCACCGCATAAAATTACAGCCTGCATAATCTTTCACTCATATCTTATTTTTATATACGCATTCTTTTTATAAACATATATTAATTTTACTGCTTAAATTGGCTATACCTTTGTAGCATCAGTCAAATTAGCTTTAGCATAATCCATCCCTAAATACTCTGGCTTAAACTTTATATCTTTTGGATAATTTAATTCCCATATCTTCAATGGCCCGATCATCCTTCCTCCATAAATTGCAAGAGGCATGCCTGTCGTTTCATCGCTGTATGCCAACTTATAGGCACTTGTGTCATAATCCGGATTTTTCTGGTTGAACAGGAAAAGCTGGGTCCATATTGCATTAAATCCACGTTCTGATACCATCAAGCCTGCACCGATAGGATTTTCTACCTGACCATTACCATTGATTGTCGGAAGAACCCTGAAGCATCCTTTATATCCTGGCTTTCCTGTCTTATCAAACTTGAACATCTGGTTGTTTATGAATATGCATTCCAATGGGACTTTCTCTTGTATGCCTCCATAGACCAGGATGACTTCAGGCTGGTCTAACCTTTCAACATCTTTTGATTCATTTCCGGAAGTTATTTTTTCTCTGACAACTTTCAGCAGAACAGCACCTATGCCTGCTGCTCTTCCAGGAAATAATTTTCCGTTATAATTAAAATCTTCATCTAATACTTGTCCACCTTGGTAAAAATAAGTGACTCCATTTCTTGTTTCCTGTGTTTGTTTTGGCTCAAGAGAGAATGTGTTTATCCAGCTGTATCTTTCGTAATTCACTCCGCCGCCTATGCTGGAGAATGCTGTATATTTGCCTATCTCATCGCTGATGATAAGGAAATGTGTCACATTGTGGGCATATAAAAAGTCTAGAGCTTCTGACTGGTTAGCTCCTGCGAGGGCAAATCTTCCCATATAATAGTTCCATAAACCTATATTATTTCCACCATCTGTCACTGTCGCTCTTTCTCCTCCTGTCTGCACCCAATAACCATAATCCCACCAATGGCCGAATATTGCGTCGAGAGGAGTGTTGTCTCTCACCCATTTCATGGCAAGCTGCCATTGCCTGTCATATGGCGTGCCTGTATATTTTGCCTGCTGGCTTGATGTAAGATAATAATTAAATACTATACCCTGATTTTCCAATAAGCCGCCTACTGTAACTATCGGTTTTATAATTTTTAAGGCACCTGTATTAAAAAAGCTTCCTAAAGCTATCGGGCTGAACAGCAGCAAGATCAAAAATACAAATCCTGCCAGCCTGATGTATTTCTGCTTAACATTTGATAAGATTTGCCAAGACATAACAAAGAAAAATGCAACCATTATTGCAGTTACTGGCGAAAATACAAATACGTTTCTTATAGCGCCTCTAGCAGCGATGATCATTATTACAAACCATATAAACATCAAAAGGTATTTCTTGTCAAGCTTGCTTATCATCTCATTAAATAGGCTTTTGTCATTCTTATCACTGTAGTATACGATCAGATAAAACAATGCCATGCCTGCAGCGAATACCATCAAAGATCCGATGTAAAAAACTAATGCTACTTGTGAAGTTCCGTTAAAGCTTGGAGAGCCTGAGCTGTACCTTGAAAAAGTAAAGCTGAAGATGAACAATGCATAAAATAAAGTTAAGCTCCATGCAGATATGATAGGCATGCTTAATCTTTTCAAAGAATCTTTTATCGGCAGGATCATCTCATAAAATAATAATATCGAGCCTAGCATGAACAGGTAAACATAGCTTTTTCCAAACTGGCCAAACCAATCTGTGATATATGGCTGGTTCTGCTCTGCAACAGTAAGGTGCCATCGTGATTTACCCCACGGTCTTACAAGATTTATATACAGCTCATTGTAATCTTCTCAATCTTTAATATTCTCTTAAGATGTAACCTGTGGTCTAAAAAGAGAAGATAATGCACGATCGAAAGAACAAATCCTAATGTTGCTATCAATGTTGTGAATGAGCCTAATAGATATTGTATATTCAGAAAGCCAAGCCATATTTCAGCGCCTGCCCAGATCATGAACCATGAAACATATACATAAACGTCGCTTTTTTTCAATATGTTTAATATCACCTCTATAGTTATAGCTGCTCCAAATATCAGATACAGGAAATTTCCTCCGCCTGGCCAGGTTGCAAACATGCCTAAGGTAGCTAAGCCTGCTGATACGCCAAATAGGATGTTATAAACAGATTTTTTTGCCTGCCAGCCTGCAATATATAAATAGATAATGAGCATAAAAAACATCATGCCTGTAGCATCATGGTCTGCTACTCCGCCCATGGTCCTGAACAAGTATGCTGGCATAAATGCAAGTATTGTTGTTGCAAGCAGTGCAGTTCCCATGCTGAACAGCCTTCTCACCAACAAAAAGAAAAATAAGCACATAAGAGCAAATACAATTGTCGTGTGTATGACATTCAGATAATCAAATGTAAATTCTTTGTTGAATATCTTAAATGCATAATTTAACAATGTCCAAACATATAAGATGCCTATGCCAGAGATGATAGCATTTTTCTTGCTGGATATCTTTCTTACAATAAAAAATGTTGCTACAGCAAGCGCTAAGAAAATTAAGAACGGCATAAAACTGTTGGTAAAGCTTAAAGTTGCGATCTGACCGATAAGCTTCAATGTCTTGAACAAAATCACCTGGAAATATGGAAATCCGTTCTCTACAGCCAGCTGTGCTGCATCTGGATGGCCTAACGGCGCATACCTGAACATATCCTGTGCCATGGCTTTTCCATGCTCAAGGATGTAGTTTGCATATCTTGAATATACGAATGCGTCTAAATCAGCTGCAACATACTTGCCT
>JAGVZX010000074.1 GCA_018302185.1 Candidatus Woesearchaeota archaeon | reverse complement strand
ACGTTATTTAATGTATGCGAAGTAAAGTTAATCATACTGCTCAGTATCACATTTGTAAACGTATTATCTATAGAACTTAAATAAACCCTGATGTCATTTGAATTTGATGCAGTGATATTATCTCTTGAAAAAGAGTTGCCTGTTGACTTCTCAAGGTAAATTCCATACGCATTGGTTGCATGTGAGGTTGTTATCATGTTTGAGCTGAAGAGATTGCTGTTAGATGATGAATATAGATAAAAGCCCATCCCGCTACTTCCTGATGTTGCTATTGTATTTGAAGTCACAGTATTGCTTATGGATGATACCTGAATGCTGATGCCGTATCCGTCACTTCCTGAAGTAGTTATGGTGTTTGAAGATAAAGCGTTGCCATTGGAGGAAGAGTAAAGAAGGATGCCCATTCCCGTGGGACCTGAGGTGGTTATCGTGTTTGATGTTATTGTATTGTTGCTAGCTGGCCAGAGTAAGATACCATATCCAGGGGAACCAGATGTAGTTACTGTATTTGAGGAGATATTAGTATTATTGCTGCCCCCAGAGAGATAAATCCCGTAACCATTGCCCACATTAGCTGCAACTATAGTATTATTATACACAGTTGAATTGAGTGAGCCAGTTGCATATATCCCATTTGTGAAATTATTGATGCCTGCGAAGTTCTTTAGGGTTATGCTGTGATTGCCGATTATGCTTATGCCGTAACCGGTAGAATTTCCTGTTAGTGTAAAGCCTCCGCCATCGATGATGATATTACTGGCATTTATCTCAAAGCAAGTTCCGTTGGAATTCAGGTTCTGCGTCATGTTAAAAGCTGCATTTACTGTGCCGCACTGAGAAGCATTGCCTTCTGCTGCAAGAACAGAATTTGCCAATAGGACAAGAAGCAGTGATGCAAATAATAAGATTGAAGCTCTTTTTAGTTCTCTAATCAACTAGTCACCTCTATTTTTAAGCAGTATAGTAAAACTTATTTATAAAACATTTGGTCAAGTTAGGATAATGGAAAAAAGACGATTTTTTTGATATATTTTATGATCAGTACGGATTTACTTCCTATCTTATGCTTCATCACTCTCTGCATCCTCATCTGCAACTTTCTTCTTTTTCGCAGCTTTCATCTTTTTTGTCAGGCCAAGCTTCTCATGGCATTTGCTGCATTCAAAAACATAAGCTGGAACACCTTGCCATGACTTTCTTTTGTATTGTGTAGTAGCTTCATCGGAATTTCCGCGTTTAGGGCAAGTATATTGGATTTCAACATTTAAGCTCTCTTCATGCTCTATTTTTTGTTCAGTAAATCCGCAGCCAGAACAGACATATTCCTCTGCCCTCATCTTGACTTTGCCTTTCACAACTGGCTTTCCCATTGTTGTTTTTTTGCATTTAGGGCATGGCTTCCTATATACCCAGGCAATCGCTTTGCCTGTATTATTTTCTAAAGTCCTGTTTGTAAAATATATGCAATCGTCCATGCTGTTCGGGAATTTCAATGCCATAAAGTTACCTCAATAAACAATTAAATATGATTTTTTTATTTTTTATATTGAGACTAGTTTATCATTTTTCTATTTAAGCATTGCGGTTTTTATGCGGCTGTGTTGAAAATATCGCTTCGCGAATGTTGGCATCGCTCGGCTCTTTGAAGGATGAATTGCTTGTATCGTTCAAGCCCCGTAGGGGGCTTCCCCCTGAACTCAATTGCAAGTTAAGTTAATGGAGCCTCGCAATTGATGCCAACATCCATTTTCAACACAGCCGGTTTTTATGCACTTTTATGCCGATAAATATTAAAATATGCAGTATCTTTGGTTTTTATAGGGGAAAAGATGCCTGCAGTAAAAAGACAGCCTAAAACAGAGAAGCCAGTTCTTAACTTGATTGAAATATGCTGTAAAGATGAAATTGCAAGAGAATTGTTAGAGCCAAAAGAAGAAACCATTACAGCTGTGCAAATGCAGAAGTCTTTGCTTGAAGATCTAGTTGCCCATGGAGTTAATGGAAATGTGATACTAATCGTTGACAGGGAATATGCAAGATTAAGCAACTCTCCAAGCTTTGATCTGTTTGTCTATCATGTGCCAGAAGGCAGACCAACTACAGAAGACATTAATCTTGTTATCAAAAGACTGAATTTGTTATCAAGGGCTGAGGATATTATAAGTGCAATCCAGACTGGGTATGCCAGCAGGAGCATGAAAGCAGAAAATGTTGTATATATCGGCCCATTGAAAACAGAGACAGCATCTGTCTTAGGAAATTCTTACAGGATCAAGTTCAGATGGATGGAATATAAGCCTGGAGAAAAAACAACTTTGGCTGAAAGAGAGAGGGTTGATATTACTGAGTTATTGGCTAATCCTACTGGAGCATCAAAAAAACCAGGTAAAGGCGAAAAAGGCATCAGTAGCACTAACCAAGCAGTGCTTCCATCTGGAGTTTATAATATAACCTATTTTGCAAATTTAATAGGCATGGATGAAAGAGAGGCATACCAATTAGCACAGGAACATAAGATTGGGACGAATATAGGCAGCATAAAAGACTGGACAATAACAGAAGATGAATTAGCCAAATTATTCTGTTATCAAGTCAGAAGAAAGACAGAGTCAGGAGTAGAATTATGGACTAGAGATGGCAACAGCAGGGTATTGACTGAATATCAAGCTGCGTCTGTGTTAAAAGTTGAGGTGGATCAAGTAAGAGAGCTTTTGGTAAGAGATGGTCCACTGCGAAAAGTTAGGACACTGGCCAAAGATGGCTTCAGCGTAAACGGCACATTCTTAGAAGATGTGATTAAGTATAGGGATCTTCCCAAATAGATTTTCAGAGGATAATTCTTCCAGTTAACCTGGTCTGATTATTATCTCCGTGAAAATATGCATTTTGTATTTGTTTAGCTATAACAACATCAAAAGCAGTGGCGACTGCCAATATTTGACGAACACAATTCTATAGTAACCATGCCAAGTTGCGACGGGCAATGGTATCAATATAACCATTTATTAACACAGCACGCAATACTCTTCCATTCTCCTTTCTATTAACTACGCGTAGAGGAGGAGCAACTTATTTATAATCTCAGTGAGTGTTCGTCGGCAGTCGCCACTGCTTTGTACATTTCATAAAAAAAGCTAAACAAATACAGCATTTTTAAAAAATGAGTAAAAAATTTCCGATGGAACTATCATCTAATTTTATCGACAACTGTTGATAATTTCCATATGAAATATTAGTTATTCCATAAGAGATGAGGGTTATAATTTTACATATCCATCACGGAGTTTTAAATCAATTTCATCAATAATTTTTAAAATAACTGATGGTTTTCTCTTGATATAATTTATATGATAAGGGAGATAATGAAATAAGATGGCAGAAGAAAAAACATTAATTGGTTTTTATCACCTTACAAACGAAGTAAGCAGGCTAGAATCATTGCTCCAAGTCCCTGATGTGCAGATAAGAATGTTAGAAAAGCTCGCAAAAGAAGTACCAGTATCAGACAGAATTCTCATAATAATTGAAGGCCAAAATTTTATTAGATTTTTTGGATATACGCATGATACAGCCAACAATGGTCCATTTGAATATTTAAGATCAAGAAAACCAGATCTCCCTGCAAGAGTTCAATTGACATTAGGCACCCCAGAAGAGGTTGTTAGCAGGCAGATTTCAGACTATGCCACATCTTTAAAATGGGATGAGCTTTCAGTGCTTTATTTTGGCAAGAGTGCCAGAGAAGTCAAAGCCAGATTAAAAAATGATTTTGATGTTGAGGCAAGTGATTTTTACTCATATCTTAGGGAACTGAGCGTTAGAGAAGATCAGTCTGCACCTATTTTGGCAAGTGAAGATGGAGAATATGTCCATCTTGATTTTCTTGCAAATCTGACAGGTATGGGATACGACAGATGCAGAGAATTAGCAATATATGCAGGAATTGCTGTGAAAGTAAAAATAGATGGAGAAAAAAGACATCCATTGAAGGCAGCTGCAAGGGAGCTGGATATGGCATTCGACGGATATGAGTGGAGAAATGGAAGGTTTATTGAGAAAAGCACAGGCTTGGAAGTTGTTACAAGGGAGACTATTGATGATGAGTTAGGAGTACGCTCATTTGGAGACGGAGTAAGAGCAGGAAAACTCACAGAGCTAAGAATCTCACAAAATAGTAAATTTCCTCTTCAGGGTTGCTATAAAGATCAATATGAATCATATAGGAAAGAGATAAAGGAAAACTGATTGATTAATCTGATTTGTTAATGCAAATAAGTTACCGAAACACATTTAAACAAAAACAGCTTTGAGAGAGATAAAATGAAGGATTTGTCGACTAAAATCGGAAAGAGCAGGCATCTTGTGATACTAGCAATATTAGTTATAGTTATTTTAATTTTATCAGGCTGTGAGAGCCAGGAATCTTCTGTGATAGATGATGACTTTGAGGATGATGATGCACAGGCAACTACAACACCTGCTGCACCACAACCGCAAACACCGCAGGCAAGCCCACAAACAAATGTGCAACAGCCGCAGAAAACTCCTACTCAAACGCCTCAGCAAGCTGCTGCACAACAAACAACACAAACTCAATCAACACTTCCACAAAAGCCTTTGAACACAGAATTCATAGACATAATCGACAGGGAATTTACCCCATTAAACATGGAGATTCCTGTCAATACAACAGTTGTCTGGATGCATAAGGATGAATTCAGACCATTGATACAGCATGTCATCAGAGTAAGGACTAAAGGCATTGGAGATGAATTAATAAGAAGCGAAAGGCTTTCTAAAGGCCAGAACCTGAGCTACAGATTTACAACGCCAGGAACTTATGAATATATGGATGTTCTTTTTATCAAGGATATGGATGTCGGGAAGATAACAGTAAGATAATTATTATTTTCTGCAGCCTCATGAACCAAAAAGCGATCATATTTGGAGACATACATTCTCAGTGGAGAGCTGCAAAGATAATTCTTGATGAAGCAAGAAAATCTGGAATAGATTTGGCAGTCAATCTTGGAGATGATATTGAACATTTTGGGACAGATGACTATGATATGACCATGCTGTGGGAAACATTCAGAAAGTTTTTGAGAGAGAATCCAAGAAGAAAACTGATTGGTTTATTTGGAGAGCATAATGCAAGGCTGCCTGTAGATATTCTTGAGTCATATATTGGCGTAGACAGTGACGGAAGGCCCATAGGAAGCCTGATCTATAAAGAAGGAAATGTGATCGCTGGTCATAATGGAGGAGAGATATTAGACCAGCATGGTGATACCATACATGGGCATTCAGGGCTTGAGCCATTATTGGTGCTACATGGGCACAGCGAATGCATCAACATATTGCCTGAGTATAGATGGTTAAGAGGACCTGATAAAGTAAGATTTTTAGAGCAAGATCAGATGCATAAGCTAGAGCCAGGCAGAGTTTATTGGGTAAGCCCCGGGAGAGCAAGATGGCAAGAAGAGTACAGCAGCAATCATGTCAATTTTGCAGTTTATGACCCTAAAAGCCTGGAAGTGACCCTGAGAACTTTGCACATCGGTTATTGGCCATAAGATATTTGCATCACGAAGATTAAAGACTAAGGCTTAAAGAATAAAATGACAGAACTCACAGACAGGATAAGGACGATTGGAGAAAGAATGTTGGGCACTGATACTGCAAGCGAGCTTCTGCAGTTAAGAGATTCTTGCAGCCAGCAGGATTTGGCACGCAAGCTTACCAACTATAAAAGAATCTTAGACAAGTATGTGAGGCTATGCAGAAGTCTAAGCCGCAAAAAAAGAGAAGAGCTGAGAAATCAAGATCATAATCTTTACCTTGCGCTGCAATTGAAAGATTATGATCTTGATTTCTCAGCTCTTCTCTTTT
>JAGVZX010000009.1:5202-27844 GCA_018302185.1 Candidatus Woesearchaeota archaeon | reverse complement strand
TCATCGCTGTCTCCTGTGCCTTCTTCTAAGTCAAGCTTTTCGCTAATGCTCAGGTTCAATGCGGAATTTTCAATGACCAAGAAGATGATGGATTACTGGTCATTGAAAATTCCGCATTGAACCTGAGCATTAGCGAAAAGCTTGACTTAGAAGAAGGCACAGGAGACAGCGATGATGAAAGCATATTTTCAAAATTCTATCCAATCAAATTAAGCAAGGATGTAGAAGCAGGTACTTATGACCTTAGATTATCTACTTATTATGACAAGACTCATCTGAGCAAGGAAAAGAATGTGCAGCTGGTTGTTGAAGATTGCTTAGAACAAAAAGAGGCTGAAATGAAGCAAGAAGTTATGGAAAAGCCTGCTGAAGCAGAGGAGCAGATTGTTGTCGTTGAGAAAACTGCTGAGGAGATATTGGCAACTGTTCCTGGATTTGCAGCTTATGATACAACTTTTGCAGCTGAAGAAGCCGTTGATACTTCATTCCAGACAACACTCATAATAATTGCTCTCGTGCTGTTGACAGGTATGGGTGTGCTGCTGGTCGGGGCATTTGTTATTAAGCATAAGTAAGAATAAATAACACTTATTCTTTATTCCTATCTTACCTAAAAAATATTTAAGAAAAATTAATAAACACAGCAACCTATTTCTAGGATTAAGATGAAGTTTATTGGTAAAAATAGGATTAAGCTGGATAAGGCTAAGACTGAGCTAGATGAATTTGCATTTAAATTTTGCAGCATAGTTGAAAAGCACGTTAAATATGTGATCATAAGCGGATATGTTGCTATTTTATTTGGAAGGTCGAGAGCCACAGAAGATGTTGATATGTTTATTGGGCAGATTGACCAGAAGACGTTTAATGGATTATTTAAGGAATTAAAGATTAATGACTTTGAGTGCATTACTGCATCAATGAAACAGGCATTTGAAAATCTGTCAGAGGATATACCGATAAGGTTTGCTGTCGGCAAAATATTCATACCAAATATGGAAGTTAAGTTTGCAAGAAAATTAGTTGATGTTAGATCATTGTCAGATAATCTGAAGGTAATTACTCCATTTGGGCATGTTTTTGTTTCATATATTGAGCCGCAGATTGCATTTAAGAGAGCCTGCTTAGGATCTGATAAGGATATTGAAGATGCACGCCATCTTGAGATGGTTTTTGAAGGCAAGATAGATAAGGAGAAGATTAAGAATTATCAATCGCTATTTAGCAGATAAGTTTTAATATTTGAAAGACTATATAGGTGTAACATGGCATATTTTGATAAGGAAAGAAACAGGAAAGAGCGATTGAAGTTCGTTGATTTTTGGGCGAAATATGTCAGAACGCACTCTGACAAAGACTGGAGCAAGCAGCAGAAAATGCTGATAGATAGCCAGATCCAGGGCGCAAGAAAACAGCTGATAAGCCTAAAGGATTATCTCGTGATAATAGATGGAAGCAAAAAACATTTGAGAAAAATTAATTGACGTAGCCAAATTCTAGGTTATATACCATACTAAAAATAGGATATATTTATAAATTTTTAAGGATAATTGTCTAGTAATTTAGTATAACTTAATAGATAATCATTATTAATGCCAGCATCCCATAACTTGGTATTGGGCCTGACTCGAAATCAGGTGTCCGCAAGGACTTGCAGGTTCAAATCCTGCTGCTGGCGTTTTATAACTTCTTAGTAGTTAAAATTAGTAATATTTATAAAGCAAAGAGGGTTTTCCATAAAGGATTTAAAGTAATCTATGTAAAAATGAGAGGCAGAGATATATTGAAAGACACAAATATTGGGGCATAAATTAGTGTCTTCCAATGTTAGGAGAAGACAACTATTGCTCAATTATTTTTATCTTTGACTATAGCTGTAAAAATGCTTTAATCAGGTGACAAACAAAAATGGTATTTAATAGACATGTAGAATGGTCAGATTATGATCCAAATACAAGGCCCTCAATAGACGGATTGCTATTAGGCAGAGAACCGGCTGTTGACTTTAGTGAAGGATTAGGGATAGCTGGATGGCGAGAGATTGATCCTGAAAGTGATTTGATTGATAAGGTTAAGGAAGAGATTTCTGACCTGGTTTATGACGATGGTGAAGGATTTCTATACAGAGTACTTTCTAATGAGTATACCTTAAGATTAAGTGAATGGATGACGGAAGCCAACAATATTTTGCATGCAATAGAGAAAGATAAGAAGATACATCCTGAATTTCTAGTCCAAAGAGGAATTGCATTGGCAAATATCGGCGCAGCTGAAGCAAAGCAAGAAGATCCCGATGAATCAATCATAAGAGCTTATGAAAAAAAACTTGAGAAATTAAAAGAGTATCTTCTTGGGAAAAAAGATATCAATGGTGAAGATATCCATGGGCTAATACATTATTTGGATGATAAACCTAACCCAAAAGAATCTAAGAAAAGATCATTAAAGCAGAAATATAATGATCAGATAGATGAACTTGCAGAAAAGGATAATAGATGGGAAAGGGTAATACCTAAGACAGATTTAACTAACCCACTATCAAATATTCATCAAAATACTCTAACGTATAGATCCATAATTCAAAGATGGATTAAAGAAGCATCAAACTGCGAATACCAAATGATGGATTCCAAAGCTATGAAAGAGAAAGCCAAAGACATACTTGATAGAGGATTAAAGATGATACAATATGGGAAAGATATAGGATTAGCAGATGTAGTAAGAGAGAATGCTGGCGTATTTTATGATGGCTTACTCAAATTATCAGATATCGTAGGCAACTCTAAAGGCAAGGCTTACGAAAGGCAGTATAGGAAAGCGCTGGAATTAAAGTGAGGTAAAAATGCTGCTAGAAGAGATACAAGCAGAAGCGAAACGCATTGTTTTGAGCATGTATGAAAGAAGACGCTTGCCAACAATCACTTTATATTTCTCAGAAGAAGGTATTATTCCTTTTATATGTTACTATCCGGATGTTGGGCCAGAGTTAGAGCTTATACAAAAAAGTCCTTTTCCACTAAACGAGAAAGATATAACAGATATGAAAGATCCTGGAAGGAGCTTGGCAGAGATAACTGAAATGTTATACAGAGGTTTGCTTCCCATACCATATCTTGCAGAGAGCCAGAATATCCCTGACAGGGACAAAAGAAGAGTAGGATTAGTTTCAGATGGGAAAAGATACGATGATTTAGTGGCATCATTGGCACAATCTGAATCCAAAGAGATTAACGGCATGAGATTTAAGATAGGAGTTTTACAAAATTACACCACTAAAGCAATACTGTATAAGATTTCAGAACTGAAAACAAGATAGTCTCTTAAAAGCTGATATGCCAAGGCATAGGATTAATACCCATGAATTAAAATTTATCGGCGACAAAAGGCTTATAGTTTGTACTTAATTATGGAGGATTAACATTACAATCTTGCTCACTTCTACCTAAACCACATCTGCTTGTCTCTTAGATTTGAAGAGAGGTTTCTAGGGTTTTTGACAAACTCTGCTACGTCTTTAACATCCTGCTCTGTGTTGATCCTTCTGAACCAGTAATTTTTGTCGCGATCTCTGGGATGAGTTCCTGCGTTATTGTCTTTTACATTTACCTTGATGACATTTGCCTCTCTGCAAGGGCCTAAGCAGTATGGCTGCTCTATCTTCAGATTTTTTTCTCCGTTCAAAAGCCGCATAAAAAGAAGATTATTAACTGAAGGATTTCCTTTTTCTTCATGGCCGCAACAGCATCCGTTACAGACAAATACTGTCTTTTGTTGTTGTGAAATAGGAAGCCTTATCCTTTCTATTGCAGATTCTATCGAACGATTACCAGAATTATAATTATTATTAACTATTTCAGCTGCCATGCCTTAACAATAGTTAATTGTTTTTTAAAGCTATTGGTTTTTAGCAGTATAATCTGTGTCAGACAGATATTGGCAGTTGCCACTGCTTTTTAGGGAACTAATGTTTTTTACTTATACACTTTCCCAAGTATATCTGCCTTAGTTATCAAGCCTATCAATTCCCCTGCTTCAGTTACAAGCACGACTGGATAATGCAATAACAAGCTTTGGACAACTTTCAATGAGGCATTTTTTGTGACTATAGGTGGACAATCTTCCATGACATCTTTTATATGGATAGAGCTAAGCTTGCTTGGGTCATCTACTTCTGCAATTTTTTTTAATAGGTTTGTATCAGTCACTAGGCCAACAGGTTTGTCACCATCTAGCACAGGCATCTGCGAAATCCCATGCTTCTGCATCTTTTTGATTACAGAATGCACATCTTCCTTAAGCAGTGAAGGAATTATTTTCTTGTTCATGACCTCAGTAATATTGACTTCATTTTTGTTCTCTAAGCTGCTTAATGCTTCAAATATCTTCTGCACTTTTGAATAGGTCGGATCTATCCTTCCAGATTCTATCTTTGCGATCAGGCTCTGGCTTACACCCGCTCGTTTAGCAAGCTGGTTCTGCGTCAGGCTGTTCCTTTTTCTTAGCTCTTTTATCTCCTGAATGGTATATGACATATGTTTACCTCCTCCTCTCAATTTATGGAATAAAATCACAGTTATTTATTACATCTGGAATATTTCTAATAGAATAATATTACTTATTTATATTCTTTTCGGAATTAGAAGGGTTTAATTGGCCTAAAACAGCTAAATATCTTACATGTTCCCCCAATGGACCCTATGCCTCAATTTCTGGCATTCAATGATGATGACAATAATATAAAGGATGATGAACAATGCTATAGGCACATTAAACAATGGCTTTAATAATGGAAACAGTATCAGCTCAGGCAATATCATGACAGTAGAGGCATAAAGCGCACTGTTGAAGATAGTCTTAAAATCGATCGCATAGCCTGCCAGCCTAGTCAACACAAATCCAAGAACTGCAATTACATGGGTTATAACCAGATATCGGATAAGTATGACTATCAATGTGACAAATAATATAGACGGCAAAGAGAATAATACCAGATAATATAATGCAGTTGCATACTGTTTTTTTTCTTTTAGAACATCTTTATACCTAGAAAGCTCTAGCTTTTCCGGCTTTAAGAAGATCTTGTAATAGAGAGTATCATTCGTTATAAAGAGATGCGCATGCTTCATGATCTTGCTGACATTATTAAGCTGGCCTGTCGTATCAATAATTATCTCCGGATCCCGTGTAGTTAGTGCAACCGGTTTGTTCATCTTGACATCCAAATCTATGTTCAGCTCGTCAAAATTCTGCATCTTTGCCTGTAGATAATCAGGGATAAGTATGAATTTAGGCAATCCTACAATTATCATCCCTATAAACCCTACCAGGATTATGAATAAGAAATACTTATATGCATCAAGTATCGGCTTATGAGCCAAATGCCAATACGAGCTTGGATGCCATGTCTTTAAAAAATCCTTAAGCAGCTGCCACATGTTTGTTGCCCTCTTGCCTTTCATTATCTTTATGCTCCTGTGAGCCTTGTATCGCTTCATTTTCAGTATTAGGATTGGCTGAAACACCATATGCGCCAGAGTCTGCGCTAGCCATATCTTTATTCGTTTTATCAGCCTTATTGCCGTGACTAGTGTCACCTGCATACCTGTGCAGGTTCAGATGTGCTTTTACCCTATCATATATATAATGAACATCATTGATTATCTCGCCTTCATATTTTCCAAAGCTTACCTTATAGATGTATTTATCCACTAACATTCGCAAAAATACAAACACAGGCTTTGTCTCCCAGGCAAATTCATAGAACGTTGTTGTCCAGCCGTCAAATATCAGCAAGAGGTTGCCTTGATTGTATTGTTTTTTGGCTCCGTTTACATCTAATACAACATCCTTGACATCATTCATCTTTATCCTGATCTTTATTGTGCTGAGGAAGTCCTGCTCAAATTCTTTCACAGGTCTTATCTCCAGATAGATCTGCCTGCCGTGCTTAGTCATGAATTGATCGCTCTTTTTCTCAAGCTTGACATAACCTCTTTCATGGATAAGCTCATCGAATAACCTATATAGCTCTGTTACGTCAAACAATCCAGTGTATTGCATGCGCAAATCATCGACAAGTATTTTTTTCTCGACCATAACCTTTTACTCCAAACTTTTGCTTCGCAAAAGTTTGATCAAACCATCGTAACATACTCGCTTCGCTCGTAGGTTTGGAGACGTAACTCCAAACTATCTCGCTTCACTCGATATTACAACTCTTTGCTTAAATTTTTACAATCTATCCCTGTTATTAAACAATATCTTTAATAATTATCTACGCTGTCCACTGCGGCATAAACTCACCGCTATACTTATACATATTCAGGAAATTCTTGATCTTTGTGTGAACATCATTGACATCAGCCATGCAGTTTGACCTGAATTTTGCAGTGTAATAGCTGAATATATACTTATCCATCATGATGTTCATGAAATACAAGAAAGGCTTGTCATTCCATCTTGCCTGCCAGTCTGTCTGGAGATAGCCGTTGATGATTATAAGCAGATGCCCTTGGTTTGTCTTTATCTTTATGCCGTTTTGCTCAACATCCACATCCTTTAGCTTTGTGACATAGACCTGGACTTTCATCGTGTTCTTTGCATATTCAGTGTGCTTTTTCCATGGCCTCATCTCAAAATACATGGATCGTGAGCCATCATCGAGAATTATCTCCTGGTTCTTTTTTTCGTTCTTATCATAGCCTTTCTCAAAAAACCATGAGTCTATGAGATTAAACAAGCCATTGATATCTAGCAATCCTTCATACTCTGTCTTCAGCTGATCGACTACGATATATTTCTCAACCATAAACTTTTGCTTCGTAACAAACTTTAGCTTCGCTAAAGTTTGATCAAACCATCGTAATATCTCGCTTCGCTCGATATTACAACTCTTTGACTAAAGTTTACGAATCCTCCTCTTTTTATAATGTTAATAAGCATATGTTGAATCAAAATATAAATTTATCTCTTAAATATTATCTCTCAGATACCTTCTGTATTCATAGCCTTTTGTCTTCATATTTAGGTAGTCTTTTGCCAAATCTCTTAATTTTAACATCCTATAGTAAAGCTCATCCCAATAGATGCTGGACAAGACACCCTCTGGAACAAGCACATACTTATTGTAAATGCCGCGTAGGATCCTATGGAACTTGGATTTATCCCAATGTCCCTGGTAATCAAACACTACTCTCCCAGAAAACCAAATCTCCATCCTTGCTTTAGTAAGCTTTTTTTTCTCCCCGTCTTGTATAACTTCCACCATGTTTATGTCAAACAGATGAAAATATATCTCAATATTATATTGGACATAAGAATCTACATTTCGCTGCGCAACCCAGTACATCTCCTCTTCCCTTCCAAACTCTGTGCCTGGCTTATGCTTGTAAGTAGACTCATGAAACCAGAATCTTCTTGCCTTAAGCCACTGGACCATGACACGTTGCAGACCTTCAAAATCAAAAATGCCAGAATACCTAGTAACAACTGTCCTTAAGCTATAATTGACTCCTGTTGCACTTGGATCTCCACCTTTTACCATTTCAACACCCTTTTTACTAACCTAATCTCTAATAATACCCTATTTCTCTCTGATACTGATAAACAACAATATCCCATATAAGAAAACCTGTATATATAAACTTTGCGAACAAATGAATACGCACAGCAGCTGCCGCCAATTAAGTTGGCATAATTCTAATTATCTATACCAAGTTGCGACGGGCAATGGCATCTGATAACTAATCTACTAACACAGCACGCAAAGCTCCTCCATCATCATTACCATTAACTGTGCGTAGAGGAGGAGTAACTTATTTAATAACACATCTAGTGCCAACGGCGGCAGCTGCCACCAATTAAGTTGCAAAGTAAAAATTTATAATCACACCCTGATTAATCCAGGTAATGCAACAGACAAATAAACATATAAGCAAACAGATGACCGATGCCTGCAAGCTTTTCGCTGAAGACCATGCTTTGGATGAGTTTGATCAGAAGATGGATCTGTTAAATAAAGAAACTGATCTTAATAAGCAGCTACAGCTAGTCAAAGGGATGCAAGCGATTGCAAATAATGTTTCTGCGCTTAAAGGCTGGCCGTATGCTGCAAAAGTTTTTTGGGATAATGAAGCAAGATTTTGGCAGCAAAGGGTTGACCAGAAATACAGGGAGTTTATCTTAAAAGACATAACTGAAATGATCGATGCTGACTACCCCTCCTCGATATTAGAATTGGGAACAGGCAACCTACCATACCTCAAAGATGCTATCAGCCTAGACATATCTCATGATATGCTTGCAACAATAAGACAAGGTAACACAGATGATCAGACAATAATCAAACGGATGCAGGCAAACGTTGAACATTCATTGCCGATAAGGGAGAATAGTGTTGATGCTATAGCTGCAGTATTTCTGTGCAATTATATAGAAAGGCTTGATGTGATGCTTGCAGAATGCAGGCGCGTGTTGAAAAAAGATGGAAAATTAATCATAGTGCAGAGTGCTGCAGAGATTGATAACTACCATTCACTGCTTGAAAAGCATCCTGCAAAAGAGCTGACTTTGATATTGAGGACATTACTGAACGAGCTTGGGTTTAATGTTAAGATAGATGTGAAAGATGTTGATAAGAAGACGATAGTGTTTATCAACGCAGTAAAAAATTAAAGATTAAACCTATTGTCTTTCTATGAGCTATACCAGTGCGCCCTTTCTATCATGAAATGAGCTCCGCACTTTCTGCATTGTGTGTTTGAGCCATGAAGTATATCTTTGCAGAATGGGCAGCGATTTGTATGCTCGATAGTAACCCCTACATCTAATAGGCTTGAGCCGCAACCTGGGCAGGAAGCTGTCTCTATGCCAAGATATGCAAAACAGTTTCCGCAACGACGCACATGTAACATAATAACTTACTATAACTAGGTAATATAAATACGTTTTTGTTGTAAAAGTTAGAAATTATAGTGTAATAATCTTCCAGTAATAAAAAGTAAGATAAAAAAGAATTTTAAAAAAATAAATCTAAAAAATATAAAAACTGTTTACTTCTCGCTAGCCAGGTCCAATATCGCCTTTATAGACAATACACCTGCGCCTGATGCGAAGAATACAAGCAGATTCTGGAATATGTTTACTAAGGTTTGACCAATCACAGGCACATCAGTCAGGACTATCGTAAATACATTTGAGACTCCTATCAATGTCAGTGTTGCAATCAAGAATAGCTGCAGCTCATGGTCCTGGACATTGAGATAGCCTACAACTATACCCAGGAATGCAAGAACCAAGACTTTTATCCCCAGATACTGGGCAGGAACACTGATTGCACCCAATATTATAGCAATAACTGCACCAACTAAGAAAGCCATTACGCCTAATTTTTCAACAGGTTGTTTCATGATGATTCACCTCAAATTTTTTATGATATGATCAGGTCAGCTTAGGCTGATATGATAAGATAGAACTGATTAAACACCATGGATTATTAAAGCTTTCTGAAATCAGCGCAAGAAAAAAGAAGTAATTTAGAAAAATAAGTTATTGCAATCTTACGCGACTATTTGTTAAGCCCATATTCAAGATTTTTGATACCCTTTAAACCTTCCAAATAATTAATGATTGAAGTAGCACCTAAATCTTTTATAGAACCAGTGCCTGCAGCAGTTGTCTTTTTTCCTGCTGCCTGAGCTGCCTGGCTTGGATCAATAAGCACAGCAACATACATCTTACCATCTGTATTACCATGGATTGCATTCCTGATTGCAGCTAATGAAGGAGGCTCTGTTTCACTTTCAGATGCCTTTGATGTAGCATCAGCTACGAAACGAGTTATATCATCACAAGTGGTGGCAGTTTTTTGACCAATTGCTGTAATAGCTAAATAGGGTTTATCACCATATTGCATAGACCTTTGCTCTTCAGTAACTACCCTATATTCCCCATTTGCAACTTCTACAACACAATAAGAATCTGACGGAACAGAACGTCTTGAAGAAGCTTCGCCTGGAAATTTGCTTCGTGAAAATCCACCAGGATGCCCAACAAAATCATCCAAAGAACCGCTTAAAGAATAGTTTTGCTTAGGTATAATAGGCTTACCAAGAAATACAGGAGATTCTCCTTGAGCTGCATCTTTATTAGCATTTTTCATTTTCTCACTCCATTGATTGTGTCTCTAAAAGTATATCTAAAAGACAAATATAAACAATAAAAATACACCTAATATTTAAAGCTTTCGACCTATTAGCGACTAACTAGTAGCAACTAATAATTAACCAACACTTCAACATCCTTGCCGAATATGTTCCTTAGGTTTTCGAACAAAAGCTCTTTGATGAACACTTTTGCTGGAATCTCTACTTTTGAGATCGCATGCTCAAGCTCTTCCATGGTCGCAGGCTCAGTTGTGCCCAAACTTCCATTTTCATTGATTGCAGCTTTTGAGATCTCTTTTTGCTCAGCATCGATGTCATTTATGATGTATGCAATCTTGTCAAGCAAAATAACTTCGCCAAACTTGCTGCCATGCTTTATCCTGAGCTTTGTCCTTTCTAATTCCCTGCCGCGCTTCCTTTGCGTATATTCAAGGATGAACCTGATAAGTTCATTGCTGTCTTTATGGGCTTGTTCAACTTCCTGCTTGGTAAGTTTCTTGTCATCAAAGTCTTTTTTGGCTTTGGCTATGCTTACCAAGATTCTCAGATACTTATCAGGTATCTTTCCTGTCAAGACTAATTGTTTCTCGAACAGTTCAACCATCTCTTTCTCAGAAACTTTTTCGATGCCTTCTATTTTAAGCACATCTCTGGTAAGAGTGACAATCGTCTCATAAGTATGGAGCATCGATTCTTCTTCCTTGATCTTTTCTATCTGTGTAAACAGCCTGTTAATCCTCTTCAGGAATTTGTCTGCATCTGTCAATAGCTCATCAAGCTCTTTGCCTGTAAGCTCTTTTTTCTCTCCATGCTCAATGTCTTTTCTTACTTTGATCGTTCGTTCAAGGATCTCTACAAACTTATCTTCAAGCAATTTCTCTTTTTTTACGAAAATATCTCTCATGACTTCCGGAGTTTCTTTTGGAGAAGGTGGCGCAATCCCAAACATCATTATAGCTGCCTGGCTTGGAGTTAAAAGCGCATAGTAGATATCTTCCATACCCATGTCTCTTAACTTATCACGAACTCTTCTAAGCATCTGGTCGCCTGAGCCCATGAACATGTCAATCGCTTCTCTGCTTGGCTTGATCTTGCCCATCTTAAGCAACTGCTTCCAAGGCATAAATACACCTCTATCATAGAATGGAACTCCGTCTCTCAACAAAGTAAAGATTATTGGATTTGCTTCCTTCAAGCTATCCCAGAAATCAGTTAAGATATAAACTTGTATGTTCAGCTTGTTTCTGATGCCAGTTACTTCACCAGCTTCAATGCCCATGCCGATGATTATTGCACGCAACTTGTCTTTAAGCTCTGCCCTTGTCATTTTTTTAACATCTGTGTCATCAATAACAATCCAGACATCAATATCAGATGAAGAGGTTGCTCTGCCTTGCACTAAACTTCCTGCTAAAACATAGCTGACTATATATTTCTCAAACTTCTTTAATACCATTGACTTATGAATTTCTGCAATCTTGACTGCAGCTAACATGCCTGTATCAAAGATAGGTGCTGCTAATGCAACTGTCTGCAAAAGATCATATTTAGCATCATAACAGCTCTGCCATAACTCACTGCAAATTATTGTCTGGGTAATCATATTCTTATCAATTTCAGTTCCCATCTGAGCGATAATTGCACCTAACTTATCCTTAAGCTCAAACTTGCTCATCTTTTTTGAGTCAGAATCATCTATCAGGATTACGACATTAATTTTGTCTTTGTCAACTTTTTCAGTGCCTTGCTCTTTCTGCGGAGGCAATAAAGCTATGCCCATTATATATTTGTCAAACTTGTCTAGAAGATTTTTCTGGAATTTCTCTAATTTTGATTTGATCGCTTTTAATTTCTCCTGAGCTTCTTTAGGAAGATTAGCTAATGGATCTGGAGCAGCTGGAACAACAGCTTTTTGATCTTGTTTTTGTTCTGATTGCTTATGGTCTGATTTCTCAGCTGTTTCTTTCTGGTTTTTTTCTTTGTAGTCTTTAGGTTCTTTGCTCATGGTTATGCCCCCTAATTTTATTTTTAAATTATTAGTATTATTATCAATTACTACCATTGACACTTTATCGTCAATAAACATGTTAGTAGTAACAGACTATTAATAAACACTCGTATAGTCCAGCAGAAGTTTATGCGACAAAAAAGTCATATAAGTATGATGCAAATGTCACAGAGGTGATAGTAACATTTAAATACTAGTATTACTTTAATACTTAATATGACACTTAAAACCATAAAAAATGTAGATGAAAAAACTTGGTATAGGTTCAAGAATTTGGCAGTTAGAAATAGGACTAGTATGGGGGCTTTGCTATCGAATATGGTTGATAATTATGATTCTAGATCAAAAGAAGTTTGGAACCAGATTCTTTATGGAGAAAAGTTATTAAGCGATAAAGAATCTAAAGAAATGCATGAGCAAGTTGCAAAATTAAGAAAAGAATATGGATTTAGAAGATGACACTTGTATTTGATTCCTCACTTTTGATAGAAATAGAAAAGAGAAATAAGGACATTCTTGAAAAATTGAAAGAGTACATGGAGTTATATCCAGCTGCTCCACAAATTACTTTTATGAATTATTTTGAATTTTATTATGGAATACAAGATAAACAGGCACATAATAAAGAGAAAGCTCTTGCGTTTATTAACAATCTAGATATAATCTATGTTACCAAGAAAACAGCTGAGATACTAAGTGACTTAAAAAGGAAATATGAAAAGCTTGGAAAAGCGATAGCATTGGCAGATCTGCTGATTGCAAGCCAAGTAATAGAAAATAAGCTGATATTAGTGACATTAGATAAAGATTTTGAGAGGATAGAAGAGATGAATAAGATAATTCTTGAGAATTAAGTTAGCTTGTATCATTTATGTTTCCAATCAGTTTCTCTGCATTCTTATATGCAAACTTTTCCTGCACTAAAGGATCTAATTTACTAATGAATGCTCGCGAATAATTGTTTAGCACTAATGCTACTTCAGGATCTAATGACCAGCTTGAGCCAACGCCTCTATCAGTGCCCCAAAGAACCTGACCTGAATGATCTTCAATGAATTTTTTCCATGTTTTAAGGTCTTCTTCCAGCAATGGTTCATAATCATTGAAGTGCGCGATAAATTCCTGTTTTGTAACTTTTTCGTTAATGAGTAAAACATCACCATATAACTCATCAACACCATAATACAGATTTGGATGCTTTTCAAGCAGATCTGCTACATCTGCTAGACTGTTATGGCATGTGCTACAGTCTATAAGCTGGTCTCCGTGAAAAATAAAATTGATGTCAGGGTTTGCAGAAAGCGTTTCTTCAAATGCCTGTTTCTGTCCTTCGCCAAGATGGAAATATACTAAGAGTTTTTTCTCTTTGACAAGTGGATATATTTCAGTCAGCCTTAATGAATTTGGAGGGAGAGGAGGTGCTCCACCAGGATGGCCATAAAGGCCAATCTCTCCATAACCTTTGAAAAGGTCTGGATATGCATCTAGCATCTCTTTTAATTTTTTTGAATCAACGGTGGAAAACCCATCAGGATTTCCATCATTGTCAGGAGACATGATAAAAGGGATAAATCTTCCTGGATATTTTTCCATGGTAAGTTTTACAAGATCAATTGATTGTTTAATTATCGGTTTCCATGCAGGGAAGAATGCAAAAACTTTGCTTGTATTCTCATAATCCATCATGCATACCCATTCACTTATGCTGCGCTTTATGCCAATATTATCTCCAGTATAAAATTCATCATCGAATCCAGGCGCGCCATCTGGAAGGCTGCCGATATGGATATGTGTATCGATCATCTTGCTTTTATAGTATCCGTCTGGAAAATTCCTTTCAGGCGCTTTAGGACAATCTACTTCTTCAAATGCCTTTGCAAATACCCTATTCCAGTGCTTTTCTTCGATGGAAAGCTCTTTGGTATATTTAGAAGAGGTTGGTTTAGAGGAGGATGAATCCTGAGGCGAAGATAAAATTTGTGGAGATGAAACTTCAGGAGAGGAAAGTTCAGGAGAGACATCTGTATCAGGAGCTTTGTAGGCATCAGAAACTGCTGAATCATCAATTTTGCTGCAGCCCACAAAAATAAATATTGCAAATAAAAGAATAAATAAACTTATTGCACCAATCTTTTTTTTCATTCTGCTGAATAAGACAAATCTTTATAAATACCTTTCGCTAAATGATCCATATGCAAAAGCCAAAAGATTATATGAAAGAGATCAAGAAAAAAATAAGCAGCATAGGAGAAGATATCCCAGATGAAGACAATGTTGATTCGATTATTCCTGAATCAGAGCTTCAGAGACCATCAAGGATGAAATGCCCTAAATGCAGGAAAAACACATTAGAGATAGATGCTGCAAACGGCAGGATACTGTGCACAAACTGCGGATTTAGGGAAGCGTTTCCTGGAATGAGATAAGCCTCTTTAATTACGCTCAAATAAAACGAATAATTATTAAATACTATTATCATGTAGCACATAAGATAACAGATTTATACTAAATTTACAAAAAAAGGTGACAAAATGGTAACAGCGCAACACAAGGACCAGAGAGTAGGGGTTTTCATAGACGTACAAAACATGTATTATTCTGGAAGAAATCTATATAATGCAAAAGTTAATTTTAATGCAATCCTGAAGACAGCAGTCAACGGAAGAAAGCTGATAAGAGCATTTGCCTATGTCATCAAGGCAGATGTCAAGGATGAACAGAATTTCTTTGATGCGCTTGAGGCGATGGGTATAGAGATTCGTGCAAAAGACCTTCAAGTCTTCTATGGTGGAGCTAAAAAAGGCGACTGGGATGTTGGCATTGCGATGGATATAATGAGGATGGCAAATAAGCTTGATTGTGTTGTGCTTGTTTCTGGCGACGGTGATTTTAAAGATCTGTTAGAGCATGTTACTGCATTAGGTTGCAGAACAGAAGTGATTGCATTCGGCAAAAGCGCAAGTTCGAGAATAAAAGATGTTACAGATAATTTTGTTGACATGGACAAGACGCCTGGAAAGTTTTTGATCAAGAGCTTCAACAGGCCAGATCATATTAAGAAACCACAACAATGAGACTTAATTTTTAGTCTATTTATTTTCTTTTAGAGTTAGAGGATTTTTTAATTTTTCTAGAATTAGATTTAGTATTTATTCTGGAATTATTGCCAAAAAAAGTATCACTCTTAACCAGATCATATCCAGCAGCAACCAAAAATATAATTTGCAGAACTATAAACACAACATCTTTGATATAAATGCTGTAAACTGTTAAAAACAATCCACCTAGTAGGTAGTATTTGTCTTGAACTTTTCTTTGCTTGGTTATTACTCCTAAAGCTATCAGGATCAGTCCAACTGCACCGATTAGTTTGAATAGGAATACCATTTCCTTCTTACACGAAATAAAACGCAACTGCGAGTATTAAATACACACTTACTAACTGCAGTCCTTCTAACCAATTGCATCTTCCGTCACTGGATAAATAATTCACTATCATGACTGCAAATATCATAGCGATTATCTGGAAGAAACTGAATAATACCATAAATGGCTTATGCAGGATAAATGTGCTTACAAACACAAGTATTGGGACTACGAATAATGCTATCTGAATTGCAGAACTTGTGCCAATCTCTATAGACAATGATATCTTATTCTTTAACGCCATCGTGATTGCAGCGGATTTCTCTGCAATGTTTGTGATGATTGCAACAATGACTATGCCGATAAATGTCTGTGACAGGCCTATTGATTCAGACACATGACTGACTGTGCTGATTAAAAATTCAGATTCAATTGCTGCAAATAGGGTAAATACAAACAAGACAATTGATGCAAAACGCCTTGTCCATTCTGGCTTGATATGCTCTTCAGCATATTCATCTGTGATATCAAACAAATGCTTATGAGTGAATAAAGTAAAGAGCAATCCTGCAATGTAAACTAAAGCGAGTATACCGGAAAGAAGCAAACTTAATGTTAATATTGACTCAACTCTTGGCTGTGAACTGCCCATAGTTGGCAGATATGCAAATAAAGTTGGAACACTCAATCCAACAACAGAGATGATTAACATTGTAGAGCTAACACCTGCTGCTTGCTTGTTAAATTTCTGCTCAGTAAACTTCAGACCGCCAAAAAATATGCTTAAGCCAACCAGCAATAAAATGTTACACATGATTGAGCCAACGATAGATGCCTGCACTAGTTCAAAATATCCTCGAGAGATAGCAAGAATTGCGATAATCAGTTCAATTATATTTCCAAATGTTGCATTTAGCAAAGCTCCAATAGTATTATTTGTCTGTATGCTTATCTGTTCAGTCGCTTTTCCAAGATACCTAGCGATTGACACAAGCGCCAAGATAGAGGTTACAAATATTAATGTGCCATTATAGTTCAGAACTTTTAATGCTATGGATAGAGGTATAAACACCAGCATCCACATAAAAAAATAATTTATATTAACTTTGCTTGGCTTAACTGGCTTTTTGAAAAATTCAGGTTCAATCTTCATGTTTATGGGTCAAATATTTTTTATGGATATTTTAGTTGAGGATTAAAATCATACTAAAATTATCTTTTGTACAGCACAATATTATTGCCGATTACCTGCACCAGCAAGCTTTCTGTCTTCTCTGCAATCTCTTTGGCTGCTTCATGACGATCCTGCTCATCGCTGAATGACGGCAAAAACTTTACTTTTATCAGCTTTCTCAGCTTTATTATCTTTTTTATCTCCTCAATAAGATTGTCAGTTATGCCGTTCTTGCCTATCCTGACTATTGCCTGCAATGCTCTTGCTTGTTTTTTTAATTCTTTTGTGTTAATGGTTGCCATTTTTTTGTTAGTGTTATTTATTTGCTAGTAGCATTAAAATTTTATCCCTAAAAGCAGTGGCGACTGCCGACGAACACTTGCTTAGTTCATCTATTAGTTGCTCCTCCTCTAGGTTATGTTATTTGCTGTGTACCTAGGAAAGTATTGTGAATTGTAATAATTGATGTTATGTTGGATGGTTTTGCCCGTCGCAACATTAGTTTAGTTATTGTGAATTATGTTCGTCATATAATGGCAGTCGCCACTGCTTTTTATGTGAATTAAGTATTATTTGTTATTTTTTTGTTTCTTTCTAACAACATGGTAGATCTTTGCAAACGTATGCTTGATCTTATGGTGCTGAAGTACGTATATGCCTGCCAGTATTAAAAGTATTCCTTGCAAAGCAGGTAGGAAAAGCCCGATGATGCCCAGCACGATTAGGGAATATCCTGCTATGTTTCTGATTATCGGATTATCAAGCAGTTTCATTCTATTACCTTAGATGTTATGACTCTGATTTTCTACGTGGCAATGAATCGAGATTGACAAAGTACACAGTAACACAGATTACTGCAAATAATGCATAAAAATCAAGGATGAGATTTCCTGCTACGCCCAAAACCGTGCTATATTTGGTAAAAGATACGAGTGTGCTGATGCTTATGCCTATCACGAATGATAATGCAAACAAGATTAAGAAGAATCCAAATACTTTCCACCATCTTCCTCTCACAAGGCTTTTGCTGTAGTCCAGGGCTTGTTTGTATTTAAGATCTTTCAGCACAACAACAACTGAAAAAAAGAGATAATATATGTAATAGATCACTCCTGGCACTATCAACAGCAATGTCAGCCCTAATAATATCACTGCAGATAAAAGTGATGTTAAAAGCAGATCAAGCCATCTTTCTTTTGCAGCAAGAAAACTCTGTTTCAATGTGATCTTTTTGTGCGCCAGTATTGAGTTAGCTGCATATATGACTGCTATTGTAGCAAGCATCCCAAGCAGGCCTTTGATTATGCCGTATGCTGTATATCCATAATTGACCGACGAGGAATTTATCTGTGCAGTTTTATATGCCTGAAAGCTGTCCAGCTGCGGAAAGAATAAAGGAATAATATCTAAAGGCAGGTAGATTATCAGGAATATGGCAAGCAGAAGCTTATAGTTATCACCTAAAAGCCTTAATGACAAAGCCAGGATATTGCTGATGCTGAGCTCATGGCTCTTCAGTTCAAATTTAGTCTTTGTCTGTGTTTTTGGATTTATTTTTGAACTAGTTTTGTGTTTTCTCATGTGTGCCTCTTTAGATAATGGATTAATCAGTTATTGATAATAAATGTTGGGTATTGTTGTAGTTTGTTCACTAATGTCTTATCAAACGGCAGAGACTGCCGACGAACACTAGCTTTGAGCATCAAAGAGTTGCTCCTCCTCTTTACTTAGTTAATCTTATGCTTGTTAGCATAGTTATTGTCTGCGAATATTTCTGCTTTACTGGTTCAAGCCTGCCCGTCGCAACATTAGCAGGTTTATTGTTCATTTGTGTTCGTCAAATATTGGCAGTCTCTGCCGCTTTATATGTTGTTGTAGCTAAACAAATATAATGTTCTTATTTAAAACTATCCTATGTTCCTGTTCATGTGATGATGATTTCCAAAGCTATGCCTTCGCTGCAGCTCATCTATATGCGCAGTCTTTACCTTTAATATCTTCTTGATATTCTTTGAAAAATCTTCTAACAAGAGAGAAACATGCTCTCCGCCTATGTAATGAGGCAGTATGACATAATCAGCTCCTGCGCCATATAATTCCAACGCTTCAGGAACATCCAATGCAGTCACGATTGCAACAGCATCCTTGTTTTCATGCTTAAGCTTTGTTATCAATAATTTATTATCTGCCAGATCAGATACTGTAGATATAACTGTCTTTATTGATTTCAGCTCCAGCCTCTCAATTATTTCAGGATCAGATATATCGCCGTAGATGCAGGGTATTTTTTGAGCAATTAAAGCTCTTATTGCCTCAGGGTTAAAATCAACGACCAAGAGTTTTTTCCTGAGTTTTTTTAACTTATTTACTACGCTATACCCTATCCGATTATACCCTATCACGACAACATCTATTTTTGATTTTTCAGGAATATATTCCAGATTCTTTGCAGGGCTGATCTTGTCAAAAAATGCAATATGCCTGAAGAACTTGTTATAGATCCAGTCTTCATATTTGCTGAGATAAGAAGTTGAAGAGATTGTTATGATAGACAAAGCAATCGCAATCACAAGGATATCATTGTTTATCTGCCCTAAAACTATGCCTTGCGCAACTATGATCAGTGAAAATTCGCTTACCTGTGTCAATGAGATCGCTGCCTGAAAGCTTGGCTTTTTAGCATACCCAAATATGCTGCAGATAAGCATGATCACAAATGGCTTGACCAAGACAACAAATAATGTAAGCATTATCACTGGCAATAACACACTCTCGCTAAAATTGACACCTATGCCTAAACCAAGCGAGACATAGAAGATTGTTGCAAAAAAATCTTTTAATGGCTTTACCTTGCCGATGATCTCAATATTGTAAGGAAGGTTAGCTAATCCTACTCCTGCAACAAATGCCCCTATTGCTATAGAGAACCCTGATTTTAAGCTGGTCAACAGCTGCGGAGAGCTTGATAATCCCAACACATCCATGCCAGTTACATTTAGCAGGTGAGTGATGAGATAAGTCATAATATTTCCGACATTCAGCGCAAGTATCGAGAAAAAGAAACATGTTGCTAGTGATAACAACAGGAATAATTCCTGGGATTTTGCTGCAAACCTGAACAATGGCTGCACCACATACATTATTATCAGGATTGCACCTAGAAGAAATATTGCACCCTTGAATAATGCTATCAAGAATACAGCTGGAGTGATATTTTCAATTATTGACATGGTAGATAATGCAAACACTGCAAACAGGTCTTCAAGCAAAAGAATGCCAATTATGATGCGCGCATGCAATGTGTCAAGCTGTTTCTTATCTGATAATAATTTTATCACGACCATGGTAGATGAAAATGTCACGATAAGCGCAATGTAGATCATCTCTATGTGGCTGAATCCAAGAAAATACGCTGCCCATAACCCAAACAACAGTAATGTAAGGATCTGTAAGCTTCCGCCAAGCAAAGAGACAGATAAGACATCTTTTAATTTTGTTACTGTTATCTCTAAGCCTATGACAAACAGAAAAAATGCAATGCCTATCTCGCTCATCTGGGCAATTGTCTCTGAATTTGTGACCAATCCTAAGACAGGACCAACCAGTATGCCTGCAAATATATAACCTGGAATCAAAGGCTGCTTAAGAGCTCTGGCAATAAATCCAAAAAAAGTCGCTAATATCATCACGATCCCAAGCTCGAGTATCAGATTTACCATGTTTTACTTATCAATTAATGTTTTATTTTTAAGTTATTACAGGTTATAGATTTTTTTAAACTATTATTTTGATCATAAGATAATTTATTGTTATTAGTTAGTATTTTTACTTCCTTAATTAGTTGGATTATGCTGTTTGATCAGCAGCAGTATCTGTATTTGTTGTGCTAGTCGTATTATCAGGATTAGGCTGAGATTCAGCGCTTGGAACTGGAGGAGTTATTTGTGATGCAGATGAGGAGGATAAGGATGGCTCAGCAACGCCTGAATCTTGAGTTGCCTGTGATGTTGATGATTGTGCAGCAGCTGAAGAGTTTGTTGCCTGAAGAGAGGATTGAGCAGATGTTACTGAACGCTTAGCCTGCTCTTTGCATGCCAGATTTAGTTCGATATCTATTATGACATCACAGACTGAATAATCCCCTTGTTCCATAAAGTTATTCAGGTAGCAGACATCCCTTCTGTACTGATGATTGATCTTGTCGCAGTATTGTTTTTGTTTGCTGACTTCAGCTATGTCTGAATAGCAATAATCTTTTTCATTTTGAGTAGTCAAGGTCTGGCAAAGAGAATCTGCTTCTGAGATCCTGCCAGGGTCTGCTGCCTTGACCCTGACATCTGCTTCTATCTTATCGATTGAAACCTTTTGCTCGTCCTCATCTGGCTGAGGAGAAGGTTGTGCAGGTGCATCTGCCTGTGATGATTGAGGCGATTGTTGGGATGAAGGAGCCTGTGATGATGGCTGTGCATCAACAGGAGTTTGTGAGGATGAGGATGGTTGTGGCACTAGCTTCTTGTCAGGCAACTGTGATGGCTTTTGTGTTGTTGGAGGTGTTCCTATCTTATCTTTATCATTCTTATCTTCATCAGTTTTTGTTGAGAGCCCATCTTTTGCCTGTACTTCAAAATTAAAGCTTGCTGAAACTTCCTGGCTATCATCTTCGCCATAAATGCCTGTAGAGACTAATTTATATCTGCCTGGCTTTAGGTTGTCCGGCAGTTCCATCCTGCTTGCGATCCTTGGCTGAGCTTCTGCTGTCTCATCAACTGACTCTATCTCATTGTCTTCATTATCATAGATCGTGTGAGTCAGCTTGACATCAAAATCATCTCCTGCTGCCTTATCCATCCTTGCCTCGAAGATCAATGTCTCGCCAGGACTGAATAGTTTTTTTGCAGCATCTAAGCGATAATCCAATAGCTCTGGAGCTTCGCCTGCATTATTGAACAAGAAAAAGATGCCTGCGCCTGAGAATACAGAGACAAGAACTATTACGCTGACAATGACTGCCCCCAGATGGGTAATATGACTGCTATTAGCTGCTGCATTCATTGCATTTGGATGAAATACTGAATCGATTGCAGGCTCTACTTGCTGAACACCATAACCATATCTCAAAAGATAGCTTTTGATCTGCTCCTGAGAAAACCCCATGTTGCGCTGCTGTGTTATGTATGAGACTAATTGAGGGTTTGCCTGCGGGATTTGAGGCTGCTGAAAATTTGGTGTATTTATTGCCTTGTTCTGCAGTTGTGGTTGATTTGTGGAAGGTGTTCTTTGCTGAGAAACGGTTGCATTTGCTGCTGTCAAAGCTTCTTGAACATCCTGCTGCTTATACCCATTATTGATTAGATGTTGAGAGATTGCCTCCTGCTTAAAACCATTATTCAGCTGCTGAACAATATAATTAACTAAAGCTTGATTTGGCATCTAACACCCTCTTTTCACAAATATATCTATTATCCTTATAGAATTCTTTATTACATTTAAATCTTTCTGAGAGAAGGCACAGCAGCTGCCGCCAATTTAGTTGGCACAATTCTAAAGTGACCATGCTAATGTTGCGACGGGCAATACGAACTAGTAACTCATCAATTGACATAACACGCAATTGTCTTCTATAATCACATCTATTTTCGTAGCGTAGAGGAGGAGCAACTAATAGTATTATTAAAGCCAGTGCCAACTGCGGCAGCTGCTTCGTAAATATTTAAATGCACATACTGAGAGAATTATCTGGCGATTAAGATATGTAGATTATTTTCCAGTTGTAAATGGCAGCAATCCTGGCAGAGTTGGAGCATTGGGATCCTGTGTTGATGTATTAGCTTTGTTAATATCTGCAATTTCTCTAATTAGGCTTAATACAGTTTTTTCATCTGAACTTGCTTCACCAAATTTGCCTTGCTGCCTTGAATACTCAGCTCTTTT